>NZ_JBSFJV010000020.1:16225-106675 GCF_053598235.1 Kitasatospora sp. NPDC001159 | reverse complement strand
CGGGCCTGGCCGAGGTCGTCGAAGAACCGGGTGAGGACGTCGGTGCCGTGGCCGTCGGCCATCCACACCACCCGGCAGGTGTCGTGGTCGACCACCACGGTCATGTAGCGCTGGCCCTTGCGGTAGGAGATCTCGTCGATCCCGATCCGGCGCAGTGCGGCCAGCCGGTCGGTGTGCCGGTCGCGGTCGGCGGTGAAGCGCTCGACGATCCGCCCGACCGTGCGCCAGGTGCAGCGAAGCAGCTCGGCCGCGGCGCTCTTGGAGCACTCGGCGGCCATCCACGCGGTCTGGGCGTCGAAGGCCAGGGTGTGCCCGGCGTCGTGCCGGGCCCAGGGGACGAAGGCGACGGTCGGGCCGTGTTCGCGGCAGGCGACGCGCGGGGCGTCGGCCTCCAGGAACGCCCGCACCGTCCCGTGGTCCAGGTCACGCCACCGGCGCCGGCCACGTCCCCGGTCGTACCACGGCGCCGGGCGCCGGCACACCCCGCACCGCCCACGCCGCCGCGCGTCAGGCCGTACCGACACGGCCACACACTGTTCCGATTCATCCCAGCGGACACCCTCGACCACGGTGTTTTCGACCATCAGGGTGCGCTTCCATATGCTGAAGGCAGACACGCCGTCTCTCTGCTTGATCCAATTTGAGTCTCGACACCTCAAGGATCACAGGGAACGGCGTGTTTCACGTCCAGCCGCAGATCAGCACACCCACACATGCGCAGGAGAGCCGGAAAAGGGGGGTGCCCGCCGTCCCCCCGGACACGGCGGACACCAGCTGTATGACGACCGTCAGGACCGATCGAGGGTGATGGAGTTGATCGGGCCCAGGTCGTAGTAGACGCCCTTCTGGGCGGGGATGTCGTACACGCAGTCGGAGCCGCCCGAGCCGCGGCACAGGTGGGCGTGGGCGCCGCCGGACTGGTTGTTGAGCACCCAGTGGTTGCCGGACTGGTTGCTCAGGTTGTGGGCGCCGTAGCTCCAGTACACGTCGCTGGGGGCGGAGGCCGGGTTCTGGTCCTGCGGGTAGACGCACACGGCGCCGTACGGGCAGCCCGCCCAGGAGCCGTCGGCGGCGCCGGCGTTGCCGGTGCCCAGGGTGGTCAGCGCGGCGGCGGCGATCCCGAGGGCGGCCAAGGTGCGGGTGATCCTGCGCATGGTGGTTCTCCCTTGCTGGTGGAGCGGCCCTGACGTGGGGTCGGGGCCAGTGCTCGCCAGCCTAGGAACGCGGGTGCGGCGGCGGTCCCTGACATCCGACAGGGGCGCGCCGCCGCGCACGGGCGCCGCTCTTCGGCTAGGGCAGCGCCGGCTCGGCGGCCCCGGCGATCAGCCGGGGCAGGGCGCGCAGGTCGTCGAACAGGCGGGTGCCGGGGCCGGCGAGCCAGTGGCCGGGAGTGAGAGCGCCGTGGAAACCGGGCGAGCGCATCCCGGCCGCGCGGGCGGCGGCCACTCCGTACTTGCTGTCCTCCGCCACCGGACGGGCGGCCGGACCGACGCCCATCGCCTTCGCGGTGTGCAGGAACAGGTCGGGGGCGGGCTTGCCCTCGGCGACCTCCTCGGCGCTGAAGGTGATCCGCCCCCTCGAAGCGCGCCGGCAGGCCGGTCTGCCCCAGGGTGCGGCGCAGTCGGCTGTGGCTGCTGGAGGAGGCCACGCAGTCGCGCAGCCCATCCCGTTCCAGGCGGGCCAGCGCCTCCACCACCCCGTCCACGGGCGCGAGTTCGGCGGCGAACACCTCGTCGTACAGGTGCTGGTACTTCCGCTGCCGGCCGCTTTCCAGCGGCACGCTCGCGTGCGCAAGGCCGGCTCCGGCGGCACCCACCTCACCGGCGGCTACCCCGGCGACGCCACCGGCACCCCGGCCGCCGGCGACTCCACCGGGCCCGCCGCCTGGACCGTCTCGGTCCACGTCGGCGGCTCGCCCTCGCCCGACCCCTGCACCGACGTGTGGGCGCTGTGCCTGGACACCCGCCACGGCCCGGGCAACGAGGGCCGGCCCCGTCCGTGACGGCGCATGCGCCGCGCCGCGCGGGAAGTCGGCCCGGCCGACTTCCCGCGCGCGGCTACGCGGCTCGGCCAGGGTGTCGAGATGGGCGCCGATGCGCCGCAGCAGGGTCATCGGGGTGGCGAACTCCTGCGGCGTCACACAGGCCGTCAGTCGCTCGCGCAGCGCCGCGACCTGCGTGGAGATCCGCAGGTGGGCGGCGCGCCCGTCCTCGGTGAGGGAGACGACGGTGTCCTCGCCGATCCGCACCCAGCCGCGGGCCGCGAGGGCGTCCACGTACGGGTGCATGGTCGGCTCGTCAGGGGAGGAAGGCCGCCATGGTCTCGTCGACCCCGGCGGTGGACAGCGGCCCGCAGGCCACGGTGTTGAGCACCTGCCAGCCGCGCCGGCTCAGGGCGTCGGCGGCGAACAGGCGGGCCATGGACTGCTCGATGGCGCCGTCGATGTGCCGCAGCCAGTAGCCGAACGGGCGCTGCTCGCGGACGTCGGGCAGGCCGGCCGTGGTGGCGGACGTGGGCATGGCGGTGACCCCCCATTGATGCATGTCTTTTGACAACAGTTGCAACCCTGGCATGCATGTCGAAGCAGGAGAAGCAGGAGAAGAGCCCACAGCAACAGGAAGCCGTCGCCGCCGTCGAACGCGCCATGGCCGCCATCCGCCGCAGCCAGACCCGCCGCTGCCTGGGCCGCATCACCCCGCCCGACGGCGCCCGCGCCACCGACCCCACCCTCTTCGGCGTCCTCGACGCCGTCGAGGCCCCTGGCGGCCCCTGCGCGGTCACCGACGTCGCCGCCGCCCTCGGCGTCGACCAGCCCCGCGCCAGCCGCCTGGTGCTGCGCACCGTCGAGGAGGGCTGGCTGGAACGCGGCAGTGACCCGTGCGACGCCCGCCGCACCCTGCTTGTCCTCACCCCCGTCGGCCGCGAACAGCTGGACCGCGCCCACCACTTCCGCCGCGAGGTCTTCGCCCGCGCGATGGCCGACTGGCCCGATGCCGACCGCACCGAGTTCGCCCGTCTGATCACCGCCTTCGTTGCCGGCTTCGGCCGGGCCGCCACCCCCCAAGGCCGCTGAACCGCCGCCCCGTTGCCCGGTGCGCCCGCGCACCCCGGGCAACGGGGCGCCAGGCCCACCCGCCCACGTGCCTAGACGCCCTGCGCCTCGCCGCCCGGCAGCACCGGCAGCGACCGGTGCCCGTTGGAGATCAGCGACTCCACCGGCTCCAGCTCCGCCCCCGGCGCCAGCACCATCCGCGGGAAGCGCTCGAACAGCGCCCGCAGGGCCGTCCGCGCCTCCAGGCGGGCCAGCGGCGCGCCGGGGCAGAAGTGCGGGCCGTGCCCGAACGCCAGGTGGTCCTTGACCGGCCGGGTGACGTCGAAGACCGCGCCGCTGTCCCCGTACCGCACCGGGTGGCGCCCGGCCGCCGCGTAGGAGGCCAGGATCGCCTCGCCCCGGCGGATCACCACCCCACCCGGCAGCACGATGTCCTCGACCGCGTACCGCAGCGGCAGGTGCGCCACCGGCGCCTCGCGACGCAGCGCCTCCTCGACCACGTCGTCCCAGCCGACCTTGCCCGAGCGCACCAGGTCGAGCTGCTCGGGGTGGGTGAGCAGCAGCGCCACCGCGTTGTCGATCAGGTTGACGGCGGTCTCGTAGCCCGCCGAGACGACCAGCAGCAGGGTGTCGCGCAGCTCCTCCTCGGTCAGCGCACTGCCGTCGCCCTCGGTGTCGCGCACGGTGATCAGCCGGGAGGTCATGTCGTCCCCGGGCCGCTCGCGCTTGGCCGCTATCAGCTCGTCCAGCATCGTGGAGAACGCCGCCGCGTTGGCCGCCGACTCCTCCGGGGCCAGGGTGGTGTCGAAGACCCGGTCGACGGTGCGGCGGAACCGATCCCGCAGCGTCTCCGGCAGCCCCAGCAGCCGGCCGATCACCTGGATCGGCAGCGGGTAGGCCAGGCGCTCGCGCAGGTCCACCGCCACCCCGGGCGGGGTCAGCGCCACCTCCTCCAGCAGCGCCGCCGTCAGCTCCTCGATCCGCTCGGCCATCGCCGCGACCTGACGGGCCGTGAACGCCGCGCCCACCAGGCGCCGCAGCCGGCGGTGGTCGGCGCCGTGCGCGGTGAACATGTTGCGCGCCGTCACCCACAGTGCCAGCGGCCAGTTCGGCACCACCTGCGCGAAGGCCGGCCAGTGCCGCGGACCGTCCTTGGAGATCCGCGGGTCCTTGAGCAGCTCCTCCAGCAGCACCGGGTCGGCCACCGCCCACGCCTGCACCCCCAGGATGTCCACGGGGGTGGCCGGCCCGCGCGCGAACAGCTCGGCGCTCTCGGCGTCACGCCCCCGCCCGGTGGGGTCCAGCACGAGCCGCGGGCATTGCACGGGGTGGTCGGGGGGGTCCAACTGAGGTTCCACGAGGGCTCCTTCACCTTTGATCTGACTCTTGGGCGCAGATCCCCTGCTTCAGCTGGGGGCTAGCCCATCCTTGGCCCGGAGCCGCGAAGCGGCGGAGATCGCTGCGTTGTCAGTGGCGTGCACTCTGTCGGTCGCAGTTGCCGAAGGGGTGTTCCCATGCAGTCCGGGCGACATTACCGCCCTGAACTTACCGGAGACCAGGCCGAGTTGTGCGAGACGTTCGCGGCCCAGCAGGTACTGCCCAAGATTGCGGACCCCGTGGCCGGTCGCGGAGCCCGCGTCGCTGTCCAGGACCGAGCGGAGGATCGCCGGCATGTCGATCTCGCCGAGCAGTGTCGGCACCTCGGCGACCGCGGCGGGGGACAGGGCGGGGGAGCGGAGCCGAAGAAGGCGATCGTATGCGGGTGGGTGCCGAGGAAGCCCAGGCCGATGGCGCTGTCGCCGTCGGTCGCGCGCCCGAGCGCCTCCTGGTGGACGGTGTCGAGCCGCGCCAGCTCGCAGGCACGTTTCAGCATGGACGGTGCCCAGTCCAGGTCCAGACAGTCCACGGACGGCGGATCCCAGCCGTGGTCTCCGTCCGGTGAGCCGTCGGCGCACTGACGGCAGGCGGCGAGGTACTCCGCCGGGACTCGGGCGAGCTGCCGGGTGACGGCCATGACGGCAGTATCCGGACGGTGTCGACCGGTTGAGCTGTCACCGGCCCCGGCTCGGCCCGGGTGCCGGTCAGCCGCTGGGTGTGCCGACCTGGTCGCGTTCGAGCGCGGACCGCAGGGTCGCCAGCGCCCGTGCCAGTGCTGACACCGAAGGCCCGTCGAGGGCGCCGCCGAGCAGTTCGGCCAGGGCGACGGTGAAGGTCCGCTGCGCCTCCTCGACGAGCCGTGCGCCGTCGTCGGTCAGGGTCAGCAGTGAGGACCGGCGGTCGGCCGGGTTCGGGCGGCGGGCGGCCCATCCCTGCTTCTCCAGGCGGTCGATGCCCTTGCTGGTCGCCCCGACGCCGATGGCGAACTCGGCGGCGAGGTCCGCCACCCGGCACCCGGGGTGATCGCGCAGGTGGCTCAGGAACTCGTACTGCGAGGTGACGATGCCGTGCCGTTCGCGCAGGCGGTCGTTGAGGGCGTTGTACAGGCGCGTCTCGCTCCGCACCAGGTCGGCGAAGAGGCCCGGGAAATCGGCTGTGGCGCTGTCGCCACCCAATGTATATTCCACGGAAGATAGTGTACGGGAAGTTACTTGCAGGTGGGAGTGTGTCCATGAGCAGGGAGCAGCGCATCCGGGTCGACCGGATCCTGCGGCAGCCGGGCCCCGAGGGGCCCCGGTCGGTCGAGGAGATCCGGGCCGGATTCCGGGAGTTGATGGCCGGGATGATCGTGCCCCACGACAGCATCCGCACCGCGCCGACGGTGCTGGGCGGCCGGCCCGCCCTGCGCGTCGAGCCGAAGGACGGGCCGGACGCAGGGGCGGCGGGCAGCCCGGGCTCCGGGACGATCCTGTACTTCCACGGCGGCGGCTGGGTCTTCGGTTCGCCCGAGACCGCCCTCTCGCTGACCGGGCACCTGGTGGCCAGGACCGGCCTCGGGGCGTACTCGCTGGACTACCGGCTCGCCCCCGAACACCCCTTCCCGGCCGCGATCGAGGACACCCTGAGCGCCTACCGCGCCCTCCTCGACCGCGGAGAGGACCCCTCGGCCATCGTCTTCGCCGGGGACTCCGCCGGCGGCGGCCTGGCCGTCACCACCTGTCTCGCCGCCCGGGACGCGGGCCTGCCGCTGCCCGCCGCGATCCTGGCCTTCTCCCCGGGCGCCGACGCGACCCGCACCGGCGAGAGCATGGACACCAAGGAGGGCATCGACCCGATCTTCACCCGCGCGGCCCTCGCCCGCACCGGAGCCATGTACCTCGCCGGCGCCGACCCGCACCAGCCCCTGCTCAGCCCGGCCGTCCTCGCCGACCTGACCGGCTTCCCCCCGATGCTGATCCAGGTCGGCGCCAACGAGGTGCTGCTGGACGACTCCACCCGCCTGGCCGCGCGGGCCGGGGCGGCCGGCGTGGACGTCATCCTCGACGTCACCGCCGACGTGCCGCACGTGTTCCAGTGCTTCGCCGGCCTCCTCGACGAGGCGGACGAGGCGCTGGAGCGCGCCGCCCTCTTCCTGCGCCAGCGGATCCGCGCCCGGGCCGCGGCACGCGCGTGAGGCGCGGGCGGCGAATCGCCGCGCGTACCGGCGGAGCCGGCGTTGATCGGCAGCGCGATCCAGTCGACGCTGATCGAACATCCACCCGCACATTGATCTACTGTCAGGGCAGACCCAGCGAATGTTCGGAGGACCACCATGCTCAAGCGTCTCGTCGTCGGTATCGCAGCAGCCGCGCTGCTCGGCCTCGGTAGCGGCCAGGCCTTCGCGGACACCTCCTGGGGTGACGTGGCACCCCAGGGCGGCACGGCCGTCACCAGCGCCTCGGTGAACCACGCCGACCACCTCTGCTGCTGATCGCCGGCAGGTAAGGCCCCGGAGCCCTCCCGCCCCCTCGGCGCGGGAGGGCTTTCGCCTGCGCAAATCCCGGTGGCGGCGGATCGCCGGCGGTGCCAAAGTACCCGTCGTGCCGAACGAATCCGATGTCCTCGAGGTACTGGACCTGCTGGCGGCCGCAGGGGTGACCGCCTGGGCGGACGGCGGCTGGGGCGTGGACGCCCTGATCGGGGAGACGACCCGCGAGCACGCGGACCTCGACCTGGTCGTCCTGCTCGACCAACTCGACGAGGTGCGGCAGGTGTTGGCCCGCGCCGGGTTCGCCACCGTCCTGCGGGACTGGCTCCCCGCCGCCCTGGCCCTCACGGACGGCGCGGGCCGGGAGATCGACCTGCACCCGGTCACCGGATCCGCCACCGAGGGCGGGTACCAGCTGCTCCCGGACGGGGAACGGTTCCACTACCCAGCCCCGGTGGCCGGGGCGATCGGCGGGCGCCGGGTCCCGTGCGTCGACGCCGAGACCCAGGTGAGGTGCCACACCGGCTACGAGCTACGGGACAAGGACCGCCAGGACATGGCGCGGTTGCACTCCCGTACGGGAGTTGAGCTTCCCGGGGAGTACCTGGCATTGCCGTGAGTGGGAAGTCGGCCCACCGACTTCCCACTCACGGGCGGCCGCTAGAGGAGGTCGAACTCGCCTGCGCGAACGGCGGTGACGAAGGACTGCCAGGAGGTGGCGGAGAAGACGAGGGCCGGGCCGGAGGGGTCCTTGGAGTCGCGGACGGGCATGAGGCCGGCGAAGCCGTCAGCGACCTCGACGCATGTGCCCCCGCTACCGCTGTAGGAGCTCTTTCGCCAGTGAGCGTCAGTCAGGTCGACATCCATTCAAAGTCCCTCCGTACTGCACGAATCACGGCTACCGATTCGGTCCGGCCCAGCACCTCAACCACGAGCCGATCGTAGTCGCTGGCCAGCGCCGTGATCTGGCCGCCGCCCGCCACCTCCACACCGAGACCGGCCTCCACCTCCGTCTCACCGACCTCGTCGCGGTCGACTTCACCCCCCCGCCGACCGCTACCTGGAACGCCTGAACCTCGTCTTCGACGCCGGCGCCGTCCGCGACAACACCCGCCTCACCGTCCCGCCCCCCAGCACCGCAGCGGCCTGCTCGGCGCCCGCATCGTCCCCGTCCGTGAACTCCCCGACGTCACGGCACCGTCCCAACTCGCGCGCATCACCGATGCCCTCGCCAACCGCACACTGCCCGTCCTCCTCCACGGCCAGCGCGCCGCCCGACGAGCGACGGCTCAGGGCGCCTCGGTCACGGCCCAGTCCGCGGCGAGGCAGTCGCCGCCGGGCTGGGCGCCGAGGTTACCCGCCTGCGTCTGCGTCAGATACAGATCGTTGTTGTTGAGCTCGGACTCCGACCGGATGCGGACGTTACTGCCGGGGGCGAGGTCCCAGGCGGCCTCCGTCGTGCGGCACTGCCCGTAGCGGACGTTCCAGCTGTCGCCGATGGCCACGCAGCCCCGGCCGCCCTTGTCCGGGTCGAACGCCGAGACGTTGAGGGAGGCGCCCTCCGGCCGTAGCTCCCACCGCTGTTCGGGCACCGACTCGCACGGCTCCAGGCGCACCTGGGCGGTGCCGAAGGCGTGGTGCAGGCAGGTGCCGGTACGGGTGTTGCGCAGCGTGTACGTCACCGGCTCCGCCGAGTGCGCGGCGGCCGGGAGCAGGAACAGCGCCGCGACGGCGGCCAAGGCCACCGTGCGGCGAAGGCGAACGGGCATGAGGGGCTCTCGCTCGGGGCGCGGGGCACCCGATGCCGCGAGCACGGCACAGCAGTCCACCCCCGCCGACTCCACGTCGGATCTGCGTGATCCATTCCATGGGGATCAACGACCGGCGCGGAGGCAGGACACGAAGTGCCGCAGCCCTACAGCACCTCGGACGGGTCGGCGTAGGCGTGCATGCTCACGATCCGCCCGTCGCGGACGGTGAACACGTCGGCGGCGGTGATGCCGGACGGGTTGCCGTCGGCGAGGACGCCGTGGACGTGGTGGACGATGACGACGTGCTCGCCGCTGCGGTAGGCGACGGGTTCGGAGTGCAGCTCGCTCCACATCGCGTAGGAGGCGCTCAGGTACTCGTGGACGGCGTCCGCGCCATGGTGCGGGCCTCCGTTGGGGAAGTCCTCGGGCTCGACCCAGTCCACGTCGGGGTGGAGGTCGGCGACGGCGGCGTCGATGTCGCCCCGGGCGTACGCGTCGTACGCGGCGAGTACCAGGGCGACATCGGGGTCGGTGCGGTCTGCGGGGGCGGCGGCCATTGCCAGGGCCTTTTCCAGTAAGGGAGTTGAGTGGAAGAGGGGTGTCGGGCGCGGACATGCGAGAGCGCAGGAAGTCGGCCGGGCCGACTTCCTGCGCTGTGCCCGCTGAGGGGTGGGTTACCGCTGCGAGGCGCGACGCCGGCTGATCCGCGTGGCCGCCGCGCCCGCCGCCAGGAACGCGGCCGAGAGGCCGAGCAGGACGGGGGTCTTCGGCGCGCCCGTCTGGGCCAGCTCGCCGTGGTGGTGTCCGTGGTGCTCCTCGGCGTGGTGGCCGGGCGTCACCTTGTGCTCGTGCTTGCCGTGGTGGGCCGCCTTGTGCGGCGGCTGTGCCTCCACCTCCTCCGCGACGAACTTGACCTTGTTCGTGTTCAGGTTGGTCTGGCTCTGCTGGTTGGAGAGGTCGTTGGTCACGGTGTTCTGTACGACGACGTTCACGTCGACGTCCTGGTCCTGGTCCTGCTTGCCGTTCTGGCTCTGGCCCTGGTGCTGGCCCTGCTCCTGGCCGCCGTGCTCGTCGTGCTTGCCGTGCTCGTCGTGCTTGCCGTGCTCGTCGTGCTTGCCGTGCTCGCAGGGCTTGCAGTGGTCGCCGTGCCCGTCGTGCTTGCCGTGCTCGCATTCGTCATGCTTGCAGTGCTCGCCGTGCTCGTCGTGCTTGCCGTGCTCGGCGGGGATGCCGGGAACGTCGGGCAGGCAGAAGAACTCGCCGAGGCCGTGGCCGGCGAGGTGGCTGCGGTGCTCGTGCCCGGACTCGGGGCGGCAGTTCTTGTTGCCGTTCGTTCCCATGCTCATGGGAAGCGTCGACGGCGCCTGCCCCGCCAGCCGCTCGCCCTCGGTGCCCTGCTCGCCGGGCTGGGCCGCGTCATCCGGCCGCGCGGCGCCGGGCTCCTGGCCGTCGGCCAGGGTCGCCTCGGGCTCCTGGCCCTCGGCCAGGGCGGCCTCGGGCTCGGTGTCACCGTCGGCCCGGTGGAGCGGGCGGACGGCCTGCGTCGGCCGGAAAACGCCGCTGCTGGTGAAGGTCCTGGCGCCGTCCGCCGAGGTGTTGCCCTCCTCGGCCAGACGCAGAAGGCTGTCGACCCATTCGCCCCGGGCCTTCGTCGAGGCGGAGGCCGCGCCGTGGTCGGCGACGCGCGAGGCGGAGGCCGCGCTGTGCTCGGCGACGCGCGAGGCGGAGGCCGCGCTGTGGTCGGCGACGGGCGAGGCGTAGGCCGCACCGCCGGCACCCCACACGAGGGCGGCCGACGTCAGCCCTGACAGGACCAGGGTGGTGATTCGAATTCGCATGACGCTCCTGGATGATCCGCAAAACGGATCCTCTGCATACGCTCCTGTAGCCTCCGGCTGCGGTGAGCGTCGCCGCGGATTAATCATTTCGGCCCAACGGATTACCGAGTACGGACGAACGCCGCCGGGGCGGTCCGCGCCGCCGCTCCGGCGGCCACACCCCGGGGCCGGGCCGGGCCAGGAGCCCTGTGTCACCGCCGACCGGATTCCTCCGTACGGCGCAGCTGGGGAAGGTCACGTGGATGCCTTTTCCCGTGCCCCGTCCCCGGGCCCGGTGGCCTTGCGTGGCGATGCGTCGACCGTCGGCGACATGCAGGGGTGATGAATTGTGGTGAGCATCCGTTTCATGAGGTTCTCAATCCCGGCAGCCGTCCTGGCCGGCTGCGCCACCGTCCTGCTCTTCCAGCCCACGGCCGTTGCCGTGGACGACTCGGGTGCCGCTGCCCCGGCACCCCGTACCTCCGCCGGAGGCGGCTCGGTCACCTCGGTGGCCCTCACCTCCGGTGGAGCGGTCGCGCCCCGGGCCACCCGTTCGTTCGAACTTCTCGGCGTGGTCTGGGACGGCTCCCCGAAGGCCCTCGCCGGAGGCTCCGTCCGGATCCGCACCCGCGACGCCGCCACCGGCCGCTGGAGCGGCTGGCACACCCTGGAGGCCGATGCGGTGGACGGCCCGGACGCCGTCGCGCACGGTGCCACCGCCCCGCTGTGGGCCGGACGCAGTGACGGCGTCGCGGTCGACGTGCACCCCGGTCCGGCCGGACTCCCGCGCGGACTGCGGGTCGAACTGGTCGACCCCGGTCAGGGGGCGGCCTCCACCGATGCCCAGACCCTGCCCGAGCGCCCGGCCGGGCCCGCAACCGCCGCCGCTCCGCGCCCCGGCATCGTCACCCGGGCCGGATGGGGCGCGGACGAGTCCATCCGTGAAGCGGGCTTCGTGTACACCGGCGCGGTCCGGGTGGCCTTCGTCCACCACACCGCGACCGCCACCGACTACGCCTGCTCCGACGCCCCCCGGGTGATCAGGTCGATCTACCAGTACCACGTGCAGAGCAACGGCTGGCGGGACATCGGCTACAACTTCCTGGTCGACCGCTGCGGCACCATCTACGAGGGCCGCGCCGGCGGCGTCGACCAGCCCGTCTTCGGTGCCCACACCCTCGGCTTCAACACCAACTCCTCCGGTATCGCCGCCATCGGCACCTTCAGCTCGGACACCCCGCCGCAGGAGCTGCAGGACGGCCTCGCGAAGATCTCCGCGTGGAAGCTCGGCCTCACCGGCCGGTCGGCCGGCGGGACCGCCCAGCTCACCTCCGGCTCCGACGCCAGCCTCTATCCCAAGGGCACCGTCGTCGCCTTCGACGCCGTCTCCGGCCACCGCGACGGCTTCGCCACCGAATGCCCCGGTGACGCCCTCTACGCCAGGCTTCCCGCCATCCGCAGCACGGCGGTCCGTCTCCAGGGGTCGTGAACTGCTTACGAGGAAGTGCGCAGGAGTGTTCGTTAGCTCGATTGGGTGAGCAGCCCGTGCCCGAGGAGCAACAGCGCCGGATCGTCCTGGTCCGCCACGCCAAGTCCGACTGGCCCGAGGTGGACGACCGCGACCGCCCCCTCGCCGAGCGGGGCCGCAAGGCCGCCCCGCTCGCCGGGCGCTGGCTCGCCGACCACGGCCTCATCCCGGATCTCGCGCTGGTCTCCACCGCCGTCCGCACCCGCGAGACCTGGGCGCTCATGGCCGCCGAACTCCCGACCGCACCCGCGACCGTCTACGACGAACGCCTCTACGGCATCGGCCTCGGCGAGCAGCTCATCGCCCTCCTCGCCGAAACCCCCGGCGACGTCGCCACCCTGCTCGTGCTCGGCCACAACCCCGTCGTCCACGAGGCGGCCGACGCCCTGGCCGGTGAGGCCGACGACGAGGACCAACTGGCCCGGATGCAGGGGCGCTTCCCGACGGCCGCCATCGCGGTGCTGACCTTCCAGGGCCCCTGGCAGGGCCTCGGGCCCGGCAGCGCGCGGCTCACCGCCTACCGCACGCCCAAGGACGCCTGACCGCCGCACCCCGGTGACCGCCCGGCGCCGTTCGGCCGGGCGGTCACGGCGTGTCAGACGCGGGTGCAGGCGTGGGTGGTCCTGCTGCTGCCCGAGGTGTGGACGATGGTCAGGGTGGTGCCGTCATACGTCACCGCCAGGTTCTCCTTGCTGCTGTCGTTGGAGCCGGGCGGCTGCCAGGGCAGCGTGACCTGGACCGTGTCGCCCACGGTGGCGGGGACGTTGAGGGCCTCGGGGGAGCGGTGTTCGCCGGCCAGTTTGGCGGGGCCGTCGAAGAAGGTGAGCGACAGATGGCCGCCGCGCAGCAGGAAGCTGCCGCGCCAGGTGCCGTCCTTGCCGCTCAGGCCGTCGAAGGTGATGGTCCAGCCGCCGTTGCCGCCGCCGTCGGTCTGGACGGTGACCTTGCTGTGGAGGGGCTTGCCCCGGGAGCTGGTGGACTGGACGGTCCAGCTGCCGCGCACGAAGGCGTCGAAGGCGCGGTCGGCGACGGTGGGCGCAGCGGTGGGGGCGGGGGAGGAGGCGGCTGGTGCGGGGGCTTGGCCGGTTGCCGTCGGGTCGCTGTTGGAGGGTGCGGCCGGACCGCTGTCCGCCGTCGTCGCGCTGTCACCGCCGCTGCTGCCGGAGCAGGCGGCGACCAGCGCGGACCCCACTCCCAGCGCCAGGTAGCGCAGGGCGTTGCGGCGTCCTATGACGCCTGCGGCGGCGGTGAACTGGCGGATGCCCATACCGATCTCCCCGTTGTGACGTGCACTTGATCAAACGGGGAGTCTAGGGGAACGTACCGTCACCCGCCCTCCGGTATCGGGCCGAAGGACGGGGCGGGGCGCGGTCGAGCCCGGCGGTTCACCCGAAAGCTTCGCACGCCTACCGCTCCTGGGGCTCCCGTACCTTCCGCAGCCCCAGGTCCGACACCTCGCCCAGGTGCCCGAGCTTGTCCGGGTTGGCGACGGCGTGGATCTCGCGCACCGCGCCGTCGACGATGTCGAGCGCGACCACGTTGAGTACCCGCCCCTCGGCGTCGTAAGCGACCATGCCGGGGCGGCCGTTGACCCAGGCCGGCACCAGGCTCGCGCCGAGCCGGGCGATCCGGCGCACGCCGCTGACGAGCAACTGGGCGACCTGGCGCGGGTTGGAGACCGAGCGGCCGATCGCCTGCGCCTTGCCGCCGCCGTCGCCGTGCAGGGCGACGTCGGGGGCGAGCATGCCGAGCAGCTCCTCCAGGTTCCCGCCGGCGGCCACCTCGAAGAACCGGCGGGCGAGTTCGTCGCCCTCCGCGCGCCGGGTCGGCGGCAGCGGGGCGTCCGCGCTCACCGCCAGGCGCTTCTTCGCCCGGGCGAAGATCTGGCGGCAGTTCGCCTCGGACTTGCCGGTCAGCTCCGCGACCTGCGGGTAGCCGTAGCCGAAGGCCTCGCGCAGCATGAACACCGCGCGCTCCACGGGGGAGAGGGCCTCCAGCATCACCAGGAAGGCCATCGACAGCGAGTCGGTCAGCTCGGCGTGCTCGGCCGGGCCGCCGGGGCGGTCGGCGAAGGCGACGACGGGCTCGGGCAGCCACTCGCCGACGTAGGTCTCTCGCCGCACCCGCGCCGAGCCCAGGTGGTTGATGCCGAGCCGGGTGACCGAGGTGGTCAGGTACGCCTTGAGGTTGGTGATGGAGGTGCCCGCCTGCTCGGCGCGGGTCAGGTTGAGGAAGGTGTCCTGGACGAGGTCCTCGGCGTCACCCACCGAGCCCGTCATGCCGTAGGCGATGGAGAACAGCAGCGGCCGGTACCCGACCGCGTCCGCCGTCACATCCGCCGATCCCGCCATGGAGTCCCTCCCTTTCGGTGCCGCCCCCACCCCGGAGTGGGGGCGCGTCACATCGGCACCTGTCACAGGATGCCCGGCTGACCTGTCTTAAAGGACGACCAGCGGACAACGTACCGAGGAGCACATCATGGAAGCCCGCCTGAACCCCTTCGCCAGCCCCGTCATGGGCAAGGTCTTCAAACACCTCGTCGCCGCCAACCAGATCCTGCTGGAGTCGACCCTGCCGGTTGCCGTCCAGGAGCTGGTCAAGCTGCGCGCCAGCCAGATCAACGGCTGCGGGTACTGCGTCGACATGCACTTCAAGGACGCCGTGCACGCCGGCGAGGAGGCGACCCGGCTGAACCTGGTGGCGGCGTGGCGGGAGGCCACCGTGTTCACCGAGGCCGAGCGGGCCGCCCTGGAGCTGGCCGAGGAGGGCACCCGGCTCGCGGACGCGGCGGGCGGGGTCGGCGACGAGGTGTGGGAGAACGCGGCCAAGCACTACGACGAGGAGCAGCTCGCCGCCCTGGTGAGCCTGATCGCGGTGATCAACGCCTTCAACCGCGGCAACGTGATGACCCGCCAGCCCGCCGGAAGCTACCGCGCCGGGCAGCCCCGCACCCTTTGATGCCCGTACCAGGTCCGTAAGGAGAACGCCGTGAACCTCGCACTGTGGATCGTCGCCGGACTGCTGGCCGCCGCCTACCTGCTCGGCGGAGCCTTGAAGATGGTCGCCCCGAAGGAGAGGATCGCCGCCGCCGGGCAGAGCGGGCGCTGGGTCGAGGACTTCAGCGCGGGAGGTGTGAAGGCGATCGGCGCCGTCGAGGTGCTGGCCGCGGTGGGGCTGATCCTGCCCGCCGTGCTCGGCATCGCGCCGGTGTTCGTGCCGCTGGCCGCGCTCGGGCTGGTGCTGCTGATGACCGGGGCCGCAGTGGTGCGGCTCCGGCGGCAGGAGTTCAAGCTCGTCGCGGTGGACGTGGTCTACATCCTGCTGGCCGCGTTCGTGGTGTGGGGGCGCTTCGGTCCGGAGTCCTTCCTCAACTGACGGTCAACTGGCTGGCCGGGTACGGCGCTTCGCCGTGCGACCGCTGCAGGGGAGCGGTCGCGCGACCGGGTGCCGTCAGCCGAGGGCGACATGGCGCTCGATGCCCGGCACGGGCGTCCTTCCTCTCCGTCAAGGCGGTGATCGCCTCGCGGTACCGGTCGCGGTTGCCCCGTTCGAAGGCCGGGCCGCGCAGGCAGGTCAGGTACGGGCCGATGCGCCCGCCCTCGCGCAGGAACCCGGCCTCGTCGCGGTCGCTGCGCAGGGTGCGCAGCACGCTCGAACAGGTCGACCTTGGCTGGGGCGAAGTCGGCGCGCTCGGCGAGTCGGCGAAGGTCTTGGCCAGCTCGTAGCCGCTGGTCTCCCCGTCGAGCAGCGCGGCCAGGACGGCGGGCCTGAGGGCCATCGGATCGCTCCTGCCTTCTGTCGCCCGAAACGCCCGCCATGGTGCTCACGAAACGGACTAGTCACATTCATGGCTACCCCCAAGGGGTGTCGTCCCATGACCGCCGCCCACGCCGCCGCCGACCGCTTCCGCGTCGCCGTCGACGCCCGCGGCCTCACCGCCCTGGACGCCCGCCGGGCGGCGGGCTTCCGAACCGGCTCGGGCTCGCCCCGTCACCCGTTCGGCCGAGCAGTGCCGCCCCTGCCGCCGGCGTCCAGTGCCCGGATGCGCCCGGGCGGGTGGCGAGGTAGCCGGCCGTGCGCCAGGGGCCCAGGCGTGGGACTGCGCGAGGCCGGTGCCCAGGGTGCGCAGGTAGCCGGCCGAGGGGGCGGTCGGCTCGGCGGCGGAAAGCCCTGTGGGGGAGGTGAAGGTGAGCAGTGGGTGCCCGTCCAGCTCGCCCGCGCACAGCAGCGTCTCGTAGCGGCCCGGGCCCAGTCCGTCGCGGCCCGTCGCCAGGGCCCGGGTGAGGTCGAGGTCGGAGCCGGGGGAGCGGGTACATCTCCTGCGCGGCGACGTCGCTGAATTGGCCCACTGTGACCAGATATGCGCGGCACGGTACTTCACCGGAGAGAGCGGGGTCGTAGAAGGCCATTCCGCCGCCCCAGGTCAGGGACTGTCCGGCGAAGTACAGCCCGCCCGGCAGCGTCAGCGCCGCTTCGCGCCGGGGCGCGCGCCGGTCGCGGCAGCCGGGGCAGGTGCGCGCCGCGCCCTCGGGCCGGCCGCCGTACAGGTAGCAGCCGAAGCGGGTGGCGTGCAGGTTCGAACCGTAGGCCGTGTACCAGACGAGTGGGTCTTCGCCGCCTTGGCCGGAACCACCCCTCCCGGCCCACACGGTATTCACAGGAAACGTCCCCACGGAGAACGACGACGGCAAACCCTCACGCAAATGTGCGGATCGGGTGAACGGGTTGGTGATCCGACCAGTGCCTTCCGATTCGGTAGCCACACCCTCACTACCGGTACCGTTCCGGACGCCATGGTGTTCATCACTCTCGCCCCTCCCGTCACGCCCCTGCAGTTTTCGCCGACTACCCTTCACCAGCGAAAATGCTTGAAAATAGCCGAAACGACATTCGATTCGTATCGTTGCCGCCACACATGGCATCGATCGTGAGAATTTCCTTTGACCGCACCTTCGCTGCATCCAGCGGACTCCCAGTGGAGTCAAGGTGAGTGGGCGCGCCCCATCAGGTGACACCATGTGACGTCGGCGTCACATCAGGTGCACACGCCACGTGCATGACGTACGCGCCCCCAAGGAAAACGGAGCCGAGGAACCCACCCCATGGACGCACGCCACGACACGGCCAGCCCAGGCACGCTGCACCGCCCCCATCCGGGGCAGGCGGCCAGCTGGCCGGTGGCCCAGCCCGCGCACCCGCGCAGCCTGCTCGACATCATCGCCGCGACCGCCGACGCCCACCCGCACGCGCCCGCACTCGACACCGGCGACGCGGTCCTGGACTACCGCACCTTGACGCAGGAGGTCGACGCCCTCGCCGGCGTACTGGCCGGCCACGGCATCGGCTGCGGCGACCGGGTGGGCGTGCGCATCCCCTCCGGCACCGCCGACCTCTACGTCTCGATCCTCGCGGTGCTGCGCTGCGGCGCCGCCTACGTGCCGGTGGACGCCGACGACCCCGACGAACGCGCCGAAATGATCTGGCAGGACGCCCAGGTCTGCGCGATCCTCGGTGCCGAGCGCCAGCTGTTCGCCGGACCCGCCGCCCGCCCCTCGGGCCGCCCGGCCTGGCCCTCGCCGGCCGACGACGCCTGGATCATCTTCACCTCAGGCACCACCGGCCGCCCCAAGGGCGTCGCCGTCACCCACCTCAGCGCCGCCGCCTTCGTCGACGCCGAGGCCCGCATCTTCCTGCCCGCCCAGCCGCTCGGCCCCGGCGACCGCGTCCTCGCGGGCCTCTCCGTCGCCTTCGACGCCTCCTGCGAGGAGATGTGGCTGGCCTGGCGCCACGGCGCCTGCCTGGTCCCGGCCCCCCGCTCCCTGGTCAAGGCCGGCACCGACCTCGGCCCCTGGCTCGTCAGCCGCCGCATCACCGCCATCTCCACCGTCCCCACCCTGCTCGCCCTGTGGCCGCAGGAGTGCCTGGACCAGGTCCGCCTGATCATCGTCGGCGGCGAGGCCTGCCCCGCCGAACTGGTCGAGCGCCTGGCCGTCCCCGGCCGCGAGTTCTGGAACACCTACGGCCCCACCGAGACCACCGTCGTCGCCACCGCCGCCCGGATGCTGTCCGGCCAGCCGGTGCGCATCGGCGCCCCGCTGGACGGCTGGGAGATCGCCGTCGTCGACCAGGCCGGCAACCCCGTGCCCTGGTACGAGACCGGCGAACTGCTGATCAGCGGCATCGGCACCGCCCGCTACCTCGACCCCGCCAAGGACGCCGAGAAGTTCAGCCCCCACCCCGCGATCGCCTCCCCGCGCGTCTACCGCAGCGGCGACCTCGTCCGCAACGACCCCGAGGGCCTGATCTTCCTCGGCCGCGCCGACGACCAGATCAAACTCGGCGGCCGCCGCATCGAACTCGGCGAGATCGACGCCGCCCTCCAGGCCCTCCCGGGCATCCGCGCCGCGGCCGCCGCCGTACGCAAGACCCCGGCCGGCGCCGACCTGCTGGTCGGCTACCTCGTCGCCCAGCCCGGCACCGACCCCGACCTCGCCACCGCCCGCCAGCAACTGCTGGAGCGCCTGCCCGCCCCGCTGGTCCCGGTCCTCGCCCTGGTCGACTCGCTGCCCACCCGCACCTCCGGCAAGGTCGACCGCAACGCCCTGCCCTGGCCACTGGCCACCACCGGCAGCGCCGCCGCCGCCGAGACCCTCGACGGCACCGCCGGCTGGCTGGCCGGCCACTGGGAGCGCCTGCTCGGCATGGCACCGGGCAGAGGCGACGACTTCTTCGCCCTCGGCGGCTCCAGCCTCACCGCCGCCCGCCTGGTCTCCGAACTGCGCACCCGCCACAGCGGCGTCTCCGTCGCCGACCTCTACGCCCACCCGGTGCTCGGCGACCTCGCCGGCTACCTCGACTCCCTCGCCCCGGCCCAGCCGGCGGCCGCGGCCGGGCCGGAAGCCGCCGCGACCACCGCACCCGTACGGCCGGTACGCCGCACCCCGCGCAGCGCGGGCCTGTGGCAGACCCTCATCCTGCTCGGCCTGTTCGGCCTCGCCGGCCTGCGCTGGGTCATCGTCCTGATCGCCGTCGACAACCTCCTCGGCAGCCACCTCCCCTGGGCCCCGCACAGCTCCTGGTGGCCCGTCGCCGCCGGCCTGCTCCTCTTCCACAGCGCCCCCGGCCGCACCCTGGTCGCCGCCGCCGGCGCCCGCGTCATCACCGCCGGCATCCGCCCCGGCAGCCACCCCCGCGGCGGCCACGTCCACCTCAGACTCTGGGCCGCCGAACGCTTCACCGCCATGTTCGGCACCGGCGCCCTGAGCGGCACCCCCTGGGCCCCGCGCTACGCCCGCATGCTCGGCTGCCGCGTCGGCAAGAACGTCCAACTGCACACCCTGCCCCCGGTCACCGGCCTGGCCCGGATCGGCGCCGGCGCCTGCGTCGAGCCCGAGGTCGACATCGCCGGCTGGTGGCTCGACGGCGACACCCTCCACCTGGGCCACCTGGAGATCGGCGAGGGCGCCAGCATCGCCCACCGCGCCACCCTGATGCCCGGCGCCCGCATCGGCGCCGGCGCCGAGATCGCCCCCGGCTCGTGCGTCACCGGCGCCGTCCCGCCCGGCGAACACTGGAACGGCTCCCCGGCCCGCCCCTCCACCGAGGCCCGCACCCAGTGGCCGCCCACCCCGGCCCGCCCCTCGCGGATCTGGAACCTCGCCTACGGCGTCGGCTTCGCCCTCTTCGGCCTCGTCCCGGTCATCTCCGCGCTGCCCGCGCTGTTCATCGTCTACCCGATGATCGCCACCGACCACACCCTGGTCCAGGCCCTGCTCCAGGTGCTGCCACTGACCGTCCCGCTCGCGGTGCTGACCATCTTCTGCCACGCCGCGCTGATAGCCCTGCTGATCCGCGCCTTCTCGCTCTCGCTGCGCCCGGGCTTCCACCCGGCCACCGGCCGCGTCGCCTTCTGCGCCTGGGCCGTCTCCGGACTCAGCGACAGCGCCCGGCGCACCCTCTTCCCCTTCTACGCCAGCCTCTTCACCCCGGTGTGGCTGCGCCTGCTCGGCGCGAAGATCGGCCGCCGGGTCGAGGCCTCGACGGTCCTGTCGCTGCCCAGCCTGATGCAGGTCGACGACGGCGCCTTCCTCGCCGACGACACCCTCGTCGCCCCCTACGAGCTGCGCGCCGGCTGGCTGCACCTGGGACGCTCGCACGTCGGACGCCGCTCCTTCGTCGGCAACTCCGGCATCGTCGGCCCGGACCGCCACCTGCCCGACAACTCCCTGGTCGGCGTGCTCTCCGACACCCCCGCCCACGCCCCCGAGGGCTCCTCCTGGCTGGGCCGGCCCGCCTTCGCGCTGCCCCGGGTGGCCGACACCGGCGGCGAGGGCCGCACCTACAACCCGCCCAAGCGCCTGATGTGGGCGCGCGCCGGCGTCGAGGTCTGCCGGCTCCTTCCGGTCATCATCGCCGCCCTGCTGGCCGACCTGGTGCTCGCCGCCCTGCAGTCGATAAGGAACGACTACGGGCTGGGCGTGGCCTTCGGCACCGCCGGACCGGTGCTGATCGCCGCCGCCGTCGTCGCCTGCGTCATCGCCACCACCGCCAAGTGGCTGCTGGTCGGCCGATTCCGCGTCGCCGAGCACCCGCTGTGGTCCTCCTTCGTGTGGCGCAACGAGCTCTACGACACCTTCGTCGAGGAACTCGCCATGCCCTTCGGCGGCGGCGCCATCACCGGCACCCCGTACCTGAACCTGTGGCTGCGCAGCCTCGGCGCCAAGATCGGGCGCGGTGTGTGGTGCGAGACCCACTGGCTGCCCGAGAGCGACCTGGTCACCGTCGAGGCGGGCGCCAGCGTCAACCGCGGCACCGTGCTGCAGACCCACCTGTTCCACGACCGCGTGATGCGCCTGGGCCCCGTCCACCTGGGCGCCGGCTCCACCACCGGGCCGCACTCGATCGTGCTGCTGAACTCCGCGCTCGGTGACAACACCACGGTCGGCCCGGCCTCGCTCGTCATGCGCGGCGAGAACGTCCCCGGCGCCACCCGCTGGCTCGGCAACCCCGTCGCCGCCTGGAACGCCGACCCCACCCCGCCGGCCGGCCGCCGGGCCGCCCGGGGCCGCAGGCGCGCAGCGGCGGTGTGATGCAGGCCACTCCCGGCGGGCGATGAGTCATCGGTGCGGTCACGGTCCTACCCCGTGACCGCACCGTTTCTGCTTTGCCTGCACTTGAGGGGACGCCGGACATGACCACGGCAACTGTGAAGACCGCCGCCGCGAAGACCGCCGCGGTGAAGGGCCCCGCCTCCTACTTCCCCTCCATCGAGAAGAAGTACGGCCGGCCGATCGAGGAGTGGAAGGACCTGATCCGCACCTTCCCGCTCACCAGGCACATGGAACTCGTCACCTGGCTCAAAGCCGAGCACGGCCTCGGTCACGGCCACGCCAACGCCCTGGTCGCCCACACCCTCGCCGGGACGGCCTGAACGCCCCGCGCGGGGAGCGCGCCGGTGCCCCGGGTTCGGACCGCGGTCCGGACCCGGGGCACCGGCGCGACGGGGCTCAGGGGCGCGGGAGCGCCGACGGGGGGTCGACCGCCTCGACGGCCTTGACCAGCGGGGCAAGCTCGGGGTTCCTGGCGGCCTCGTCGAGGGCCTCGCGCAGGGCGGCGTCGTTGGTCGGCCGGGCCCGCTCCAGGAGCTTCAGGCCGTCCTCGGTGACGTTGGTGTAGATGCCGCGCCGGTCGGTGGGGCACAGGTAGCGGGAGAGCAGGCCGCGGTCCTCCAGCCGGGTGACCAGGCGGGTGGTGGCGCTCTGGCTGAGCACGACCGCGTCGGCGACCTGCTTCATCTGCAGGTGTCCGCCCTCGTCGTCGTGCTGGCGGCTGAGCACGTCGAGCAGCGAGTACTCCCGCACGCTCAGGTCGTGCTCGGACTGCAGGGCGCGCTCGATGTGCGCCTCGATCCGGCCGTACAGGAGGTAGAGGGCGGCCCAGCCGTTGGCGAGGGCGGTCAGCGCGGGGTCCGTGGCGGTCATGGGCCCGGTCTCCTTTCCAGGTGCTACACGCTCCAGGATAAGCCATTTCATGAAATATCGGCTAGGGCACATATAAGGCCTATGCAAGCATCTGGGGTGCGATGTGGTCCGTCCCGGTCCGTCCACCCCCTCCCGGATCCTCGGCGAAGGCAGATTGCCTGCACTTGCACTTATGCCGCGTGTGCAACTATTGTCGAGAAGCGTAAGGCGCACTAGCAATCGCATGGAGGTCGCGCCAATGCCCCTCGCACTCCTCGCCCTGGCCATCGGGGCCTTCGGGATCGGAACCACCGAGTTCGTGATCATGGGCTTGCTGCCCGAGATCGCCGGCGACTACGGCGTGTCCATCCCCATCGCCGGACTTCTCGTCACCGGCTACGCGATCGGCGTCGTCATCGGCGCCCCGCTGATGACGGTGCTCGGCACCAGGATCAGCCGCAAGACCATGCTGATGCTGCTGATGGGCCTGTTCACGGTCGGCAACCTGGTCTCCGCCGCGGCACCGGGCTTCGGCGTCATGCTCGCCGGGCGCATCGTCGCCTCGCTCGCCCACGGCGCGTTCTTCGGCATCGGCTCCGTCGTCGCCGCCGAACTGGTCGCCCCGGAGAAGAAGGCCGGCGCCATCGCCACCATGTTCACCGGACTGACCGTCGCCAACATCGTCGGCGTCCCGCTCGGCACCTACATCGGCCAGGCCGTCGGCTGGCGCACCACCTTCGCCGTCGTCGCCGTCCTCGGCGTGGTCGGACTGCTCGGCATCGCCAAGCTGGTGCCCGCCACGCCCCGGCCCGAAGGCGCCCACCTGCGCCGCGAACTCACCGCCTTCCGCAACCCGCAGGTCCTGCTCGCCATGGCGATGACCGTGCTCGGCTTCGGCGGGGTGTTCGCCGCGATCACCTACATCGCGCCGATGATGACCCACGTCGCCGGCTACTCCGACGGCTCGGTCACCTGGCTGCTGGTGCTGTTCGGCGTCGGGATGTTCCTCGGCAACCTGCTCGGCGGCAAGTTCGCCGACCGCAGGCTGATGCCGATGCTCTACGCCACCCTCGGCGGACTCGCCGTCGTGCTGGCGCTGTTCACCCTGACCGCGCACAACAGGATCGCCGCCGCCGTCACCATCCTGCTGGTCGGGGCGCTCGGCTTCGCCACCGTCCCGCCGCTGCAGAAGCGCGTCCTCGACCAGGCCCACGGCGCACCCACCCTGGCCTCGGCCGTCAACATCGGCGCCTTCAACCTCGGCAACGCCCTGGCGGCCTGGCTCGGCGGGACCGTCATCGCCGCCGGCCTCGGCTACACCGCCCCGAACTGGGTCGGCGCCCTGCTTGCCGCCGCGGCCTTGGCCCTGGCCTTCTGGTCCGCGGCCCTGGAGCGCCGCACCCCGGCCGCCGTGGCCGCCGTCCCCGCCGCCGCCGTCCCCGCCCACCACTGAGCCATCCACGTGCTCCCTGGCGATCGACAGCGAGGCACCGCCGCAGGATGTGGGGAAGGAGGGCCGCGACCAGAAGTGCACTCCCCATGGGGGCGTGCGGATGTGCTGGCCGTACTCCTGCCTCAGCGCGGTCGTGCGGCGTTGTTGCGCACGCCGACCGGAACGCTTCCCGCAACATCGCCCACCGGGCCGCTGCTGCATGGGATGCGGGGCGGCAGTCATCCGCCTCTGCCGCCGCGTAGCGGTGGCTGGACGCGGGAGCCCACCCGACAGCCAGTTGGGCGCTACCTGCAAGCTCGGCCGCCGTTCACGGCCGAGAAGTTGACCAGCACTTGAAGTCAAGCCCGGGCCCCGTCGACGCCCCGCCCCGCCGGTGCCCCCGAGCGGCGGACGGGCACCGCAGCGAGGTAGCCTCGCTCCCGGCGGGGCCGGACAGGTCGAGAGCGGACAGGGGCGGGCGGAATGACAGAGCAGCAGCGCGGCTACTGGCGGGAGTCGGACGGCTCGGCCGTCGCCGTCAGCCAGGCGCACATCGTGTGGACCAGGGCGGCCTACCCGGCCCTGGTGGACGTGGCGCGCCACTACCACGCGGTGATCACCTACGCCGAGCTGGCCGAGGCGGTGCAGCAGGCCTCCGGGGTGCGCACCAGCGTCAACCAGCGGCACTGGATCGGCAAGGTGCTGGCCCTGGTGGTGCGCGAGGCGCACCGGCGCGGGGACCCGCCGCTGACGGCGCTGGTGGTGCACGCCGCCGACGGCATGGTCGGCATCGGCTACCAGGACGTGCTGGCGGTGGCCGGGCAGCCGCCGATCGCCGACGAGATGGACCGCGAGCAGCACGCCGCCGCCGCCCGCCTGGCCTGCTACCGGCACTTCGGCGCCGAGCTGCCCGCCGACGGCGGCATCCCGGCGCTCGCCCCGCGGCTGAAGACCACGGTCACCCGCAAGGCCGCCGCCGCCACCCCGCCGCGCCCGCCGGCGATCTGCCCGAACTGCTTCCTCGAACTGCCGGCGACCCGGGTGTGCGACTCCTGCGGGGAGAGGGTCCCGTAACCGGCCGACCCGCCGACCCGCCGAGCCGCCGTCGAACAGCCGCCCCGCCTGCCCGCCGTCGTCAGACGGCGGGCAGGCGGCCGGGCATCCGCCAGCCCTCTGCGAGGCGGGAGGGGGACAGGCGGCGGCCGTCGCCGAAGAACTCGCAGAACTTCATGATCAGCGGTTCCCAGCCGACCGGGTCCACGTAGTGGTCGGTGCCCGGCACGATCAGGTGCTCGTCCACGTGGGCGCGCACCACGGTGACCTCGAAGGCGGTGCACCGCTCGTTGCCCGCCAGCGGCACCGCCGCCTCCAGCCGGCACTCCAGCTGCACTGGGCACTCGGCCGCGCGCGGCGCCCGCACCAGCTCACCGGCCAGCTCGGTCATCCCGGCTGCGGCGAACTTGCCCCGCTCGTGGCGGTAGCCCTGCTCGCGCTTGCTCTCGGTGATGTGCGGGTTGGCGGTCAGCAGCGCGAGGGCGTCGACGGCGTCGACCTGCGCGGAGGAGGGCAGGTTGAGCACGCACTCGCCCTCGCGCCGCAGGTTGACGGCGGTCTGGGCGCTGTTGCCCAGGCCCAGCACGCAGGACTGCCCCAGCCACCAGGCCGAGGACATCGGCGCCAGATTGGCGCTGCCGTCCTCGTTGCGCGAGCCGATCAGCACCACCGGGGTGCCGAAGTAGAGAACCTTGAGGTCGGTGACCTTGTGCACGGGAATCCGGCCGTCCTCGCGTCGAGTGATCCGCTGTCGGCCACCGACTCTGCCCCCGCCGACGGCCGGCCGCTGGCGGGGATCGGACATCCAGGTCCCGCGCGCTACCCGATGCCGCGGACGGCGACCGTACGGGCCTGGCCGTCGCGCAGCCGGTAGGACAGGCCCACCACGGCCACCCGTCCCTCGGCCACCCGGGCGGCCAGCAGCTGGGAGCGCTCCAGCAGCAGGTCCACGGTCTGGCGGATGTGCTCGTCCACGATCGCGTCCGGGTCCTCGATGCCCGCCGCCCGCGCGGACAGCACGCTCGGGGTCACCCGCTCCACCACGTCCCGCACGAAGCCGCCCGGCAGCCGTCCCTGCTCCAGGGAGTCCAGCGCCGCCGCCACCGCGCCGCAGGAGTCGTGCCCGAGCACGACCACCAGCGGGCAGTCCAGCACGGCCACCCCGTACTCGATGCTGCCCAGCGCCTCCGCGCCGGTCACATGGCCCGCGGTGCGCACCACGAACAGGTCACCCAGGCCCCGGTCGAAGATGATCTCGGCGGCCAGCCGGGAGTCCGAACACCCGAACAGCACCGCGAAGGGCTTCTGCACCGGGGCGAGCGCCGCCCGGTGCCCGGCGTCCTGGTTGGGGTGCTCGGGGCTGCCGGCGACGAAACGGGTGTTGCCCTCCAGCAGCACCCGCAGCGCCTCGCCGGGGTCGGACACCGGGCCGGATATCGGAGAGGAGATCATGCCTGCACCCTAGAACGCCGCTGGCAGGGGCTGCCTGCCGGGGGCGGCCGGGGGCCGGCCGCCCGGCGCAGGGCCAGGACGGTGACGTCGTCGCGGCTGCGCCCGCCGCTCCACAGGCGGGCGCGGCGGTCGAGGGCCTCGGGCAGGGCGGCGGCCGGGGCGGCGGCGAGGTCGGCCAGGCCCCGGTCGGCGGGGTAGAAGGCGCCGGAGGCGTCCTGGGCCTCGGTGATGCCGTCGGTGAGCAGCACCAGCACGCAGTCCTCGGGCAGCGCGAAGCGCTCCACCGCCCGGGGCTCGCCGGTCAGGGCGGCCAGGCCCAGCGGGAGGCCGGCGCGCAGCGGCACGGCCTCGACGCGGCCGTCGGCGCGTCGCAGGTAGGGGGCGAGGTGGCCGCAGTCGACGGCCCGCACGTCGGCGCCGCGCCGCACGCACAGCACGGTGGCGGTGACGAAGCGCTCCAGGTCGCCGCTCTGCACCGCGTAGGCGTTGTGCCGCTCGACCGCCGCGTCCAGGGCCTCGGCGACGGCGGTCAGCTCCGCCTCGCGGAAGGCCGCCTCCCTGAAGGCGCTCAGCACCGCGAAGCCCGTGCCGATCGCGGGCAGGCCCTTGCCCTGCGCGTCGCCGACCAGCACCCGGGTGCCGTGCGGGGTGTCGGCGACGTCGTACAGGTCGCCGCCGACCACGGCGTCCTCCTCCACCGGCCGGTACAGCCCGTACAGGTCCACCTCCGGGGTACGGGCCGGCAGCGGGCGCAGCAGCTGGCGCTGCAGGGCGACCGCGCTCTGGCGTATCCGGAACAGCTCGCGCTCGCGCCGCACCCGCCGCGCGCACAGGGCGACCACGGTGGCCTCGGCGGCGGCCACGCCCACCAGGGTGCCCAGACGGGCCGACAGGTCCGAGGGCGGGTACGGCGCCGAGTGGACCACGACCACGGCGGTCACCCGCACCGAGACGGCCACCGTTTGCGCGACGGTGCCCAGGCCCGCCAGCAGCGCCGGCAGGAACACCAGCAGCAGTACCAGGCGGGAGCGGGTGCCGCTGGCCGCCTGGACGAGCAGCACGGCGGCGGTGGCGGCCAGCACGCCCAGCGCCACCGCCCGGTTGCCGGGCGCGCGCGGGGCGCCCTGCTGGTCGCTGGTGTCCACCCTGCCGCCCTCTCCGCCGCCGGCCGTCCCTCCAGGGTCGGCGGCGGAGAGGGGCGGGCGCCAACGGGCTGCGCCGTGCGGGGGAGGGGACGGCTGTCGGAGGGACTCGGTACGGTGGCTGGTGTGTCCTCCCGTGCGCCCCGCGTCTCCCGTGTACCGCTGGCCGATCTGGTGCGGCTGCGCCGGGCCCGTGACCGGATGGACCGCGAGTACGACCAGCCGCTGGACGTGCCGGCGCTGTCCCGTACCGCGCTGATGTCGCCGGGGCACTTCTCGCGCAGCTTCCGCGCCGCGTACGGGGAGACCCCGTACAACTACCTCATGACCCGCCGGATCGAGCGGGCCAAGGCGCTGCTGCGGCGCGGGGACCTGAGCGTGACGGAGGTGTGCATGGCGGTGGGCTGTACCTCGCTGGGCTCGTTCAGCACCCGCTTCACCGAGCTGGTGGGCGAGAGCCCGAGCGTCTACCGCTCCCGCGACCACGCCGACGGCGAGCCGATCCCGGCGTGCATCGCCAAGATCCGCACCCGCCCGGTGCGGCGTACGGAGGCGAAGGGCGGGCCCTCTCCCGTAGCTTGACGGGTATGAGCATCGAACTCGCCCAGTGCTTCATCGCCGTCGACGACCATGACAAGGCGCTCGCCTTCTACCGTGACGTGCTCGGCTTCGAGGTGCGCAACGACGTCGGCTTCGAGGGGATGCGCTGGGTGACGGTCGGATCCCCCGACCAGCCCGGCGTGGAGATCGTCCTGGAGCCCCCGCTGGCCGACCCGCACGCCTCCGAGGACGACCGCCAGGCCGCCGCCGAGCTGCTGGCCAAGGGCCTGCTGCGCGGGGTCATCTTCCGCACCGACGACTGCGACGCCACCTTCGAGCGGATCCGCGCCGCCGGCGCCGAGGTGCTGCAGGAGCCGATGGACCAGCCCTACGGGGTGCGCGACTGCGCCTTCCGCGACCCGGCGGGCAACATGCTGCGCTTCAACCAGCCGCGCGCGAATTAGCCGTCAGCTCCCGGCCGTCGGCCGTCCCAGGCGGTGGAAGACCAGCCAGGCCTGCACCCCCTGGGCCAGGGCCACGGCCGGGAGCACCGACCAGGGCAGCAGGCCGGCCAGGGCGAGCGGGGGCAGCGCGAGCGCTGCGACGGCGAGGACGGGCAGGGTGCTCAGCAGGCTGACGCGCAGCCGGACGTGGTGGGACATCGGGATTCCTCGGGGCGCGGCGGCGGTCATGAGTGGCGGGCCTGGCGGGCGTGGTCGAGGAAGGTGCGCAGGTCGGCCCAGGCGTCGGCGGGGGTGGTGGGGTCGCCGGACATGGCGGCCGGGTCCTCGCGCCAGGCGGTGCGCACGGCGGCGGACAGGGTGGTGTCGCCGCCGCTGAAGAGGCGGGAGAGCTCGTCGAGGCGCTCCACGATGCGGCGCACCCGGGGGTCGGCGGGGTCGGCGCCGGCGGTGCGCAGGTCCTCGGCGCGGCGGTAGAGCTGGGGCCATTCGACCTCCAGCAGGTAGTGGGCGGCGGGGCCGAGGGCGGCGGCGTGGTCGGCGAGGGCGTGCAGCTGGTCCTCGTCGAGGTGGCGGCGCAGGGCCTCGTCGGCGCCGGGGCCGGTGGCACCGACGGCCTGGAGCAGGCGCAGCAGGTCGGCGGTGCCGGGGGAGCGTTCGGCGCGGAGTTCGGTGTGCAGGTGGGTGAGGCGCTCGCGCAGGGTGTGCAGGGCGGCGAGGGAGGCCTCGGTGGCGGCCAGGTGCTCGCGCACCAGCCGCAGCGGGTCGACGCCGGCGTCCAGGCAGGTGGCGATGGTCTCCAGTCCCAGGCCCAGGCGGCGCAGGGCGAGGATCTGGTAGAGGCGCACCACGTCCTGCTCGGTGTAGGCGCGGTGGCCGGAGACGGTGCGCAGCGAGGGGCTGAGCAGGCCGATCCGGTCCCAGTGGTGGAGGGTGCGTACGGTCAGGCCGCTCGCCTCGGCGAGCGGGCCGACCTTCCAGGTCTGTGCGGAGGAGGTCATGGCACGAGCATCCCTCCTGACGTCGCGTGAGGTGCAAGCCCCGGGGTCGGGCGGGGGTTCGGATGCCGGCTCAGGCACGGGCGGGCAGCGGGTAGTCGGGCAGGACGATGTCGCCGGCCTTGGCGAACTGGGCGGCGATGATGGTGCGCAGCGGCCAGCGGCCCATCCAGCGCATGGAGGCGGCGCGCAGGCGGATCATCAGGGCGGTGTCGGGGGCGTAGCCGTTCATGCCGCCGGGCGGCAGCTCCTGGGCGCGGGCGACGTAGGGGCGCATCTGCTCCTCGTAGCGGGCGAAGGCGGCGGCGAAGTCGCCTGCGGCGGCGGCGAGTTCACCGGCCAGCAGGTAGCCGCCGACCAGGGCCAGGCTGGTGCCCAGGCCGGTGAGCGGGCTGGGGCTGTAGCCGGCGTCGCCGAGCAGGACGACGCGGCCGCGGGCGTAGTGGTCGAGGTGGATCTGGCCGTAGGAGTCGAAGGCGAAGTCCTGGGCGGTGGCCATCCCGGCGAGCAGGCGGTCCACCTCCCAGCCGGCGCCGGCGAAGCGCCCGGCGAGCAGCCGGCGCTGGGCGGCGCCGTCGCGGCGGTCGAGGGTGAGCGGTTCGGAGCGGAAGCCCAGGGAGGCCTTGACCTCGCCGGGCAGCCGGCCCGGGCGGGCGGCGGCGACCAGGCCGCCGGGCGCGTTGTACATCAGGAACCAGCTGTCGAGGTCGCGGGCGAGCGCGGGGTCGTGGACGGTGAACCAGGAGTGGTAGCCGCCGACCGGGCGGTAGTGGTCCTGCTCGGGGCCGAAGGCCAGGCTCCGGACGACGGAGTGCAGGCCGTCGGCGCCGACGACGAGGTGGAAGCGGCGGACGGGGGCGTTCTCGAAGTGGACGGTGACGCCGTCGGCGTCCTCGGCGAGGGCGGTGATCGTGTCGTCGTAGAGGTACTCGACGCCGTCGGTGGCCTGCCGGAGCAGGTCGGCGAGGTCGCCGCGCAGGATCTCGATCTCGGAGACGATGCCCTCGCCCTCGAACAGTTCGACGGGCATCCGGGCGATCTGCTTCCCACGGCGGTCGACCAGGGCGATGCCGCGCTGCTCCACGCACAGCGCGCGGGTCCGCTCCATCAGGCCCATCCGTTCGACGACGGTGCGTCCGGCGCCGCGCAGGTCGACGGCCTGCCCGCCGGGACGCGGGCCGGGGGCGCGCTCGACGACGACGGGCTTGAAGCCGTGACGGCGCAGCCAGTAGGCGAGGGCGGGGCCGGCGATGCCGGCGCCGGAGATGAGGATATCGGGATTCTCCATGCCCGCAACCGTACGCCGTACGCATTGCGCTCAACAAGGCTTGTAATGCGGTTATTTGAGATCAATGCACTAGTGCACTAGGGTGCTTCGGAGGTGCGGCGGGGGCGGTTGCCCAGCGGTCGCGCGGGCTTTGCGCAGGCCGGCGCCCCCGAAGGTGCACTAGTGCGCGGCGGGCCCCGCGCGGTGCGGGATCAGTACAGGAACGGCGGCTCGGGCAGCCCTGGAGCCGGGGCGGGGGAGCGACCCATCAGCCAGGCCAGCAGGACGTGCTGCGGGGCCCGGGCGGTCGGCGCGTCGGCCGCCGGGGCGCCGAGGTCGAACGCCGCGCCGGTGTCGGCGGCGCGCAGACGCAGCGCGGGGGCATCCGGGCGGGCGGCGAGGGCCGAGGCGACCCGGGCGAGCATGGCGCGGACGAAGTCGGACGGCCAGTGGTCGGGCGTGAAGCCGGCATCCTGGTCGACGTGGTGGACCAGCACCTCGCACAGCCGCGCGTCCGCCGCCCGCGCGGCGGGCCGCTCCTGACCGCGCGCCCACCGCACCGGGTGCTGCCACGCCCCGGGCGGCATCCGGCGGTACTCGGCCTCGAAGGCGGCCGCGGAGGCCCGCAGGTCGGCCAGCAACCCGGCCGCGCCGCGCCCGGCCCCCGCCTCGATCCCGGCCTCCCGCGCCGCCAGGCTCGGGTACTCCGGGACCGGCACCCCGGTGCGCGCCCAGGACAGCAGATTGCGCCCGCCGTCGGCGTTGCGCGCCAGGTGCGTCAGCACATGGGCGCGCGACCAGCCCGGCAGCAGCGAGGGCCCCCGCACGTCGACGTCGGTCAGTCGCCCGGCGGTGCGCAGCAGGTGCCCGGTGGCGGCGCGGATCCGCTCCAGCCCGGCTGCCGGGTCGAAGGGCGGCTCCTGGTGCCCGCCCGCGGGGTGTCCGTCCATGGACAGGAGGGTAGGCCGCCCGGGGCCGCCTCGCCCCCGTTCGGACATCAGAGTTGACTCAATCCCGAACAGTTCGTGCCCCCCGGAGCTCGACGGACACCTGTGGCCCACCGCCGAGCACTACTTCCAGGCCCACAAGTTCGCCGGCACCCGCCACGCCGACCTCGTGCGCCGCGCCCGCACCCCGCTGCGCGCCGCCGAGCCCGGCCGCTGCGCCGCGACTGGGAGCGGGTCCGGCACTATGTTGATCGCGTCGACCGAGAGGGGGGTGGGCCGGAGGATCTGAACTCTTGGGCGCAGACCCCCGCAACACCCCCCCGCAGATGTCCCGCATGCGGGCACACCGCCAAGGAGAACCGGCCCACACAAGACACCTTCCACTGCGTCAGCTGCGGCCACCGGGCCCACGCCGACACGGTGGGAGCCGTCAACGTCCTACGGGCCGGGCTGGTCCGTCGCGACACCCGGAAGGGTCAGCGAGAAGCCCCCGGCCCAGCCGGGGAAGGAGTCACCAGGGTGTGCAGCAGGTCCTCGCCCAGGCTCAGGCCGGCCTGCGACTCGTCCGGCAGGCCGTAGTCGCGGTACCACTCCGCGGGCGCCTCCGGGTGCGGGCCGCTGACCGCGACCCGCCCCGCGCCGTAGGGGGCGACCACGGCGGCGGCGCGGTCGTTGGTGTAGCGGGCCACCACGTCCACGTCCGGGCCGTCCACGTCGAAGTACGGGCCGTCCTGGAAGTACATCCGCTGCGGGCGTCCGCGCCAGGTGACCTCCACCAGACGGTCCCGGTCGTCGGTGACGGTGGCGCCGCTGGAGCTGATGTACTGGCCGGAGTCGCCCGGCAGGAGGCCGTAGCCCGGGTCCTCGCCGGCCAGGTAAGCGCCCATGCACAGGCCCAGGTAGTGCCCGCCGCCGCGCACGTAGGCGCGCACCAGCTCCGGGGAGAAGCCCGGGTCGCGCTTCAGAAGGCCCCAGGCGGTGGTCACCTCCTGACCGCTGGTGCCGCCCGGCTGCACGTACAGGGCGGCTCCGGTCAGCGCGTCCGGGCCGAAGCCCGTCTCCTCGTCGGGGCCGATGTAACGCACCGTGAAGCCGTCGTGCTCCAGCATGTCGTGCGCCGCCTCCGGGCAGCCGTCGCAGGCCGCCGGGCCCCGGTAGACCAGGGCGAGCGGACGGCCGCCCGGGGCCGCCGGTGCGGGCGTGCCCTTCAGGGCGCTGTCGCCGTTGCCGTAGTCGCCCTCGTCGCCGCTGGACGGGGGCGCACCGCAGGCCGACGCCACCAGTACCGCCGCCACCGCCAGTGCCGCCGCACTGCGCCGCAGCCCAGCCCTCATGACCCGCACTCCCGCTGCCTCCCCAGGCCTCCACCGCACGCCGCCACGACGCTACGTCCCATCAGTACCGCGGCGCACACCGGCTCCCACGATCGGGTGAATACCGGTTCGGCGCTTGACACCCGGGGCGGGGCGGGGTGGGGGCGGGGTGGGGGCGCCAGGCCTGCGACCATGGGCCCGTTCGCGCATCGAGCAGGGGGACCGCATGGAGCTACGGCAGCTGCGCTGCTTCGTCGCCGTCGCAGAGGAACTGCACTTCGGCCGGGCCGCCGAGAAGCTGCTGCTCGGCCAGCCCGCCGTGAGCCAGCAGGTCCGGCGGCTGGAACGGGAGTTGAAGGTCGAGTTGTTCGACCGCTCGCCCCGGTACGTCCGGCTGACCCCGGCCGGCGAGCGCTTCCTGCCCGCCGCCCGGGACGTCCTGGCCGCCGAGGACGCCGCCCGCGCCCTCGCCGCCGACCTGGCCGCACCCGCCGCGCTGCGCCTCGGCACCGTCACCGGGCTGGGCGAGCGGCTCGACCTGATCCTGGACACCTACCGGCGCCGGGCCCCCGACGTACGCGTCGAGCTCCACTCCACTCCGGTACGGGAACGGCTCGCCCGGCTGGCGGAAGGCCGCCTCGACGCCGCCTTCGTACGCGGTGCCGTCGCCGAGAACAGCGCTGAACTCCGCTTCCTGCCCGTCTGGCAGGACGAGTTGGTGCTCGCGCTGCCCGCCCGGCACGCCCTCGCCGACCAGCCCGAGGTCGACCTCGCGGACCTCGCCGCCCTCCCGCTGCGGCTGACCGAACGCCGCAACCACCCGGCGCTGGTGGACCTGGTGACGGACGCCTGCGCGCGGGCCGGATTCCAGCCGATCCTCGGCCCGGCCCACAGCTCCCTGCAGGACACCCTGGCCTCGATCGGCTCCGGAACCCCGACGTGGACGGTCGTGTACGCCGCCAACGCCCGGATGGTCAACGCCCACCGGATCGCCTTCCGCCCCTGCCGGACCCCGCTGGCCCTGCCGACCTCGATCGCCGTACGGCGCTCCGCCCCGATCCCCGGGCTGCTCCTGGAAGCCTGCCGCCAAACGGCCCCGACCTGGGATGATCAGGATTCGTGATCGCTGCAAGAGCGAATCGGGTCTGGGTGCGGGCGGCTTGATCGGGTGGACTGTTCCCAGCCGGAGAACCCGGCAGGAAAGGCCGGCAGGAAGCCCGGTAGGAACCCCCGGTTAGGAGCCGAAGATGCCGATCGTCACCATTCAGCAGGGCCCGCGCGAGGTCGAGCAGAAGCGCGAGCTGGTCAAGCGGATCACCGAGGCCTTCACGCAGACGCTGGAGGTGCCCGCCGAGAGCGTGTACGTGTGGATCCAGGAGTACCCGGCGGAGAACTGGGGCGCGGCCGGCAAGCTCACCGCGGACCGGTAGCCGGCCACGGTGAGTCCGGCCGGCCAGGGCCCGCGAGGCGGGCCCTGGCCTCGCTCAGCCCCGCCGCAGTGCCGTCACCACCGCCGACAGGTCCTGCTCCGCGATCGACGGGTCCGCCAGCAGCACCTCCCGCGCCGCCGACAGCACGCGGCCGCCGCCCGCCAGAGCGAGGTCCTTGGCGGCCAGGCGGACGGGGAAGTCCGACACCGTGCTGTGCGCCCGGGCCACCACCCCCGCGAGCGGCCCGGACGCCAGCACCTCCGCCGCGACGTCCTGCGGAACGCCCAACTCATCGGCCACCGCCAGCACTTCGCCCACCGCCGTGACCGAGGCGACGATCGCGCTGATCACCACCACCTTCAGCGCCGCCCCCGCACCCGGGCCGCCGCAGTGCCGCACCCGGCCGAGGTGCTCCAGGACGGGCCGGGCGCGCTCCAGGTCGGCGTCCTCGCCGCCCGCGTACACGACCAGGTCCCCGCTGGCCGCCGGTCCCACGCTGCCCATCACCGGGGCGTCCACCATGCCCACCCCGTCCGGCAGTTGGGAGCGCAGCTCGGCGACCGCGCGCGGGCCGACCGAGGACATGTCGATCCACAGCGCGCCCGGAGCCAGTTCGGCCGTGAACTGCCCGGCCACCTCGGCCACGGCCGCCGGGTCGGACAGCATGGTGACCACGACGTCCGCGCCGGCCACCGCCTCGGCCGCGCTACCGGCCTCGGCGAGGCCGTCGGCACGGCCGGGGGAACGGTTCCAGACGGTCAACGGGTAGCCGGCGGCGGCGAGACGACGGGCCATCGGCTGCCCCATCCGGCCCAGGCCCAGAAAAGCGATCTTCTCCATGTCCACCACGCTAGGCAGCCGCAAGCCAGGCGACAAACGAATGTCTCGCATGATAGCCATGCGCAATGGACATGGCTTGGCTGGACGTCTTCCGCACCGTCGCCCACCTGGGCTCCTTCACCGCCGCCGGGGAGCGCCTCGGCTTCACCCAGTCCGCGATCTCCCGCCAGATCGCCACTCTGGAAGCCGAGTTGGGCACCCCCTTGTTCGACCGCCTGGCCCGCGGCGTACGGCTGACCGAACACGGCCGCACGCTGCTCCCGCACGCCGAAGCCCTGCTGGAACGCCTCGACACCACCCGGCGCGACCTCGCCTCCCTCACCGAACTGAACGCCGGACGGCTGCGGGTGGGCGCCTTCGACAGCGCCAACGCTGAACTCGTCCCGAGCGCCCTCGCGGCCTTCCGCGCCGCGCACCCGCAGGTCGAGATCGGCCTCACCGAAGGCCTCTCCGCGCACCTGCTGGACCAGCTCGCGGACGGCGCGATCGACCTCGCCGTGGTCGCCACCTACGCCTCGGCCGCCGAAGACGCCTACGACACCGAGCAGTTCGACCTGCGGCCACTGCTGGACGACCCGGTGCTGGTCGCCCTGCCACGCGGCCACCGCCTCGCCCGCCGGCGCCGTGTCCGGCTGCTCGAACTCGCCGACGAACCGTGGATCGCCGCCCGCCGTGAGCTTGGATCCACCCTGCTCGCGGCCTGCGTACGCAGCGGCTTCCAGCCCCGGATCGAGTACGCCATTGGTGCCTGGACCGCCAAACTCGGCCTGGTCGCCGCCGGCATGGGCCCCACCCTCATCCCCTCCCTGGCCGCCCGCGCCGCCCGCCCCGACATCGCCCTGGTGCCGCTGCACCCGGACGACACCCCGGTCCGGCACGTCTACACCGCCACACGGCGGGGCCGGCGGACGGCACCGGCCGTCGCCGGGTTCCTGCGGTTCCTGCGGGAGCGGGCGGGGGCCGGGGCCGGGGATTGGCCGAGCCGGCGCGCCGCCGCCTCGACCGTCTGGGCGAGCAGCACCGCGATGGTCATCGGGCCCACACCGCCCGGAACGGGGTGATCAGACCCGCCCGCGGCCGGGCCGCCTCGAAGTCGACGTCCCCGACGTGCCCGGCGGCGGTTGCTGCCGCGTTGGCACCGGGCGAGCTGCTGGTTCAGCCGACGCAGCCGCCCAGTCTCACCCCCAGCGCTGCGCGAGTGCGTGGACGGCCGGGTGGGCCAGTGACGGCGGCGCTCGCCGACTTCGGCGAGCGCCATGCCGGTCCGGCGCTCGGCAGGTGGTGTCAGCCGGCAGCAGCGAGCCGGTCAACAGGTAGGTGTCGACGTCCTGTTGGGCGCACGGGCGGTAGCCGTTGAGGTAGACGGTTTGGACCCGGCCGGGGATGAGCAGGCGGGAGGGCTCATCCGGGCGTGCAGGGCGAGGGCGGCGGCTGACGCCAGCGGGGTCTTCATGTCGCCCACGCCAGACAGCTGCGATGCACCGTCAGTTGTCCGGTAGGCGGGCGGCAGGCCGGTGAGGTCGGCGGCGCGGGCGGGGGCGGCGTAGCAGTCGGCGTCGGCGGGGCCGAGGTAGCGGCGCCACATGCCGCGCACCACGCGGCCGTCGACGACGCGCCCGTCGGTGCAGGCGTCGACCGAGGGCAGGTGGCAGCGGTCGTCGAGGGCCGTCGCCTACCTCAAGGCCCGGGTCGAGAGCTCCGTCGGTCACTACTGGCCCATCCCGCACGCCCAGCTCTACCGTGACCCGCCGCGCCTGGCCGAACTGGGCCTGCTGCGCGAGGAGGCGGAGGAGCACGGGCGCCGCCGCAGGGTCTTCCACCTCACCGACGCCGGCCACCACGCCCTGCTGGGCTGGCTCGCCGACCCCGCCACCCCCGAGCCGGAGACCCGCAACCCCGCCCTGCTCAAGCTCACCTTCGCCGATCTCGGCGCGCCCGGTCAGGTCGCCGCCCTCGCCCGGGCCCAGGCCGCGCAGCACCGCCACTGGCGCGACACCTACCGGCAGTTGCGCGAACGCCTCGACCCCGACGCCCCCGACACCCAGGCCCGCACCCGCCTGATCACCCTCGGCATCGCGCACGAGCAGAGCTACGTCGCGTTCTGGGAGGCGCTGGCGGCCGATCCGGACGGCACGGGCGAACCCGCCTCCTAACCGGCGGCTCCCGCGATGCAACGCCCGACGGCCTGATCGTCACCCCAGAGGCGCAGAGAACTCCGGCGCTCCGCGCCTCCGGGGCAGGGATGGCCTTCATCTCCGGCGTAAACGCCGGAGCACCGGCCAAGATCAGAGGTAGACGTCCCAGCCCCGCACGCTGCGCCTTCGCTGCCGCCCCGGGCGCCGGGGCCGACGTGCTGTTCATGTTCACTTCCGGCATGGACCGCTTCGACTACCTGCGCCTGCTGGGCGGCGTCATGCGCGGCGAGAGTGACCCGGGCGCGATCGCCGCCTGCGCCGAGCGCTTCGACAACCACCACCTCGACAGTCCCGCCTGGCGCGCGGCCCTGGCCGGCACCGTCTGAGCGGTGCCCGGGTGCCGCTCGACGGGCCGGGGCGAGCGGGGTGTGGAACGGTGGAAGACCCGGGGGGTCCGGTCGCGAGAGGAGTCGCCATGTCGTCGAAGCGCCGCCGCAAGAAGAAGGCCCGGGCCAGGCGCGGGGCCAATCACGGCCGCCGCCCCCAGTGCTGAGCCGCTGAAACGGCTGACCGTACGGCCGTCGACGGCCGTACGGTCAGGCGCGTCCGCGCCCGGCGGGGCCGCCCCGCGTCACCGTGTAGTACCTGCAGCCCTGCGCCAGTCGGTGCGCAGCTCCAGCTCCAGGACCAGCCCGTCCCCGTCCGTGCGGGCGGCGCTCAGCACGGCGGCCGGGTCGGCGTCCTCGGGCGTCTGCTCGTTGCGGAAGCGGACGGTGCTGCGCAGGCGCTTCCAGTACGGGGCCGGACGTGGGATGCCCGGCAGGTCCCAGGACAGGTCCGCGCCGGGACTGGTCAGGCCGGGGGAGTCCATCCGCCGCCCCTCGGGGCTGACCCCGCCGTCGCGGTACCAGTGCAGCGCGTGGGCGACCGTGCCGGTCCTGCCGTCCGGCGAGCCCCAGTCGGCCAGGCCCGCCGCCTCGATCCGGGGAAGCAGCACGCGGATGTCCTCCCGGGTGGCGAAGCCGGCCGGCGCGGACATCCGGCAGAGCAGCGCGGCCCGCCCCTCGGACGTGGTGCTGAGCGCGCCGAAGGAGGACGGGCGGTCGCAGTGGTCGGCGACCCGGGCCAGCAGGTGCTCCACCCCTCCACCGCCCCCAGCGCCTCGACCAGCTGCCGGAGTCGCTCACGCGCGGCCCGGCCAGGTGCCGGGCGGCGCGTACCGGCGCTCCGTCAGCGTGTTCAATGGAGGGCGGGGGCGTGATCGTGACGATGCCCCCTGTGATTCGAGATGTGATTCGAAAGGGGGGCAGTGATGTTCCAACCGCTGTCCGGCCGCCCGAAGCCGGCCAACCTGGAAGCGCTGAGGGCGGCTCTGCGGGCCGCACTGGACACCGCTGACGAGGAGGAACGCCCGGGTCTGCGCCGGGCGATCGACATCGTGGAGGGTTTCGTCGCCGGTGCCGGTCCGGTCGGCGTGGAATGGGCGCGAAAGGTCCTGGAGCTCGCCGGTGTCGACCCCCGTAAGGCGGAGGTCAGGGCGGTCAAGGAACTGCGCTCCGCGCGCCCCGGCCTCGGTCTCAAGGAGGCGGTCGCGCTGGTCAGGGCGCTCGTCGCACAGTCCGGCTGAGGAACCGGCAGGCCACCGGCCCCGCCCGGTCTGCCCGGCCGTTCAGGGCCGGGGTCAGGGCTGGGCGAGGTAGGCCGCGACGAAGGCGTTCACGGCGGTGGCCGCTGCCGCGGGTACGGCCCCGGCGGTGAGCGGCCCGCCCGAGGTGAGCAGGGCCGCCGCGGTCAGGATTCCGGCCCGGCTGCGACGGGATGTGCCTCGCATGCTGCACCTCCAGGAACTTGACTCCCAAACTCCCCGGCGTGAACGCCGGGGATTCCTACCACGCTTCGCGCGGTACCGCTGCGCGTGGGCATGATGGTTGGTTCCTGCTTCCTCCCCTGACGAGGGTTGTTCGCGTGCCTCCCGATTTCCGACCGGGTGGTCTTCTGACGATCCGCAGGCGTTGACCTCACTCGGTTACCCGGTGAGGGCCGGTACGTCCCCCGGTATGTCGTGCTGTCGGGCCGCCCGGATGCGGCGGCCTTCGGTGCGGATGTTGCGGGCCGCGTTCACGTCCCGGTCGTGGTGGGTACCGCAGTGCGGGCACTCCCATTCCCGGATGCTGAGCGGCTTCGCGCCGGTGTTGTGTCCGCAGGCGGAGCACAGCCGGGAGGACGGGAAAGCGACGACGAACGATGCAGCGACGGCGCATTCCACGACCGCGCGTTCGCCACTGCGGGCGAAGCTGAGCGTCTGCGCCGGTTGCAGCAGAAGCTGTCCCGGCAGAAGAAGAAGGGCAGCCAGCGCCGCAAGCGGACCATCGGGGCGATCAACGCCATCACCGGCCGCGTCCGTAACCGCCGCGCGGACTTCTGCGCGTGGACGGCGAACCGGATCACGGACCGAGCGGCGTTGGTCGTGCTGGAAGACCTGCGGATCAAGAACATGTCCGCCAGCGCGGCCGGGACGGTGGACGCCCCCGGCGTCAACGTCCGGCAGAAGACCGGACTCAACCGGGCCATCCTGGACAAGGGATGGCACCTGCTCGAACTGGCCCTGCGCAACGCCGCCCGGAACACCGGGACGGCCGTGGTGCTGGTCAACCCCGCGTACACGTCGCAGACCTGCCATGCCTGCGGGCACTGCGCACCGGAGAACCGCGAGAGCCAAGCGGTCTTCCGGTGCACGGCCTGCGGGCACCAGGACCACGCCGACGTGAACGCCGCGAAGAACATCAAGGCCGCCGGGCAGGCGGTCTCAGGGCGTGGAGACCTCGGCACTGGCCGGTCTGTGAAGCGCCAACCACCGGCCAGGCGCACGCGCACGGGGCGAAGCCCCCGCGCGGCACGCGCGGCCGGAATCCCCGTCCTTTGAGGGCGGGGAGGAAGTCAACCGCCGGTACAGCGCGAACTGCGGCCGCCCGCGCCGCGCGGCCAGCCGATCCAGCAGCACCGCCGGGTCGAACGGGCGCGGCAGCTCCAGCCGTTCGGCCATCCGCCGGCAGCGCCGCAGCGTGGACCGGTGACCCCGGCCACCCCACAAGAGACTCGCCCGGAGAAACGCCAACAGCGGTCAACCTCTTCCCGGGCCAGGGGGCCAGGGCCCGTCCGGCCTCAGGGGCGTTTGCGCGCCGCGTCCCGGCGGGCGATGACGTCGACCAGCTCGCTGACGGTGTCCAGGCCCTCCGGCGACAGGCCCACCGCCCGCAGCGCCAGGCTGCGCACGCCCGCGTCGCGCAGCGCGCCCAGCAGTGCCAGCTCCCTGGCGATCTCGGCGCCCTGCCGCTCGTCGAAGAAGTAGGCGGGCGGGACCTGGAAGAACTGGGCCAGCGCCTCCAGGTGGCGCTTGGTCGGGTTGTCCCGGCGTCCGGTGCGCAGCTGCCACAGGTAGGTGGTGGAGAAGGACTCCCCGGTCGCCTCGCGGCAGGCCCGGGCCACCTCCTCGTTGGTGTACTGGTCGCGGTCGGGGCGGCGGACGGTGTGGAACAGCGCCTCGATCCGGGTCGCGAGCCCGCTCAACTCCGCGGGTCCGCTCAACTCCCCGGGTCTGCCCGGCTCCCCGGACACACCCTCCGGCCCCTCCGGCCGCACCTGAACGACGTCCCCCGTCGACTCCGCCATGCCCCACCTTCCTCACCCCGGGCCCTCCGCGTCGCGATCCCGACGGACGGGGCAGGGCCGGCCAGGTCACGATAGCCGAACGGCATCAGCTGGTGTGGATCAGAAGATACCCGTGATCAACCTCGGTTGACCCACGTGGCGTCGGCCGACATCCTGGACGTGCAGGCCCGCAGGCGCGGCGGAGCGACCTGACGTTCACTCACTTTTGCCCGCATCGACGACACTTGACGTTTCCACCGGATCGCCCCCGATCCGATCGCGCCGCTCCTCGCCCCGATTCCCTTGCTAACGACCTCCGTTGTCCACTCCACCGTCACCCTGCTCGATGTGCAGATGGATCGGACCGCGGAGAACGGGGCTTCGCCGGTACGGTGGTGGGTCGGCGACCAGCCTGGGGCGGTCGAGGCGGCGTACCAGCTCGGTCAGGGCGATCTGGGTTTCCCGTCGTGCCAGGGGGCCGCCGAAGCACAGGTGGATGCCGCTGCCGAACCCCAGATGCTGGATGTCACGCCGATCGGGATCGAAACGGCCCGGGTCGTGGAAGCGCTTCGGGTCGCGGTTGCCCGAGGCCAGCATGAGGATGATCCGCGAGCCCTTGGGGATGACGGTGTCGGCGACGGTGATGTCGCTGTACGCCGCCCGCCAGGGAATGATGTGCACGGGTGGCTCGTAGCGCAGGAGTTCCTCGACCAGCGGGACGACGAGGTCCGGTTCGTCGCGCAGTCGTCGCAGCACCTGTGGGTGGCGGAGCAGTGTCAGCATGCCGTTGGTGATGAGGTTGACGGTGGTCTCGTGGCCGGCGATCAGCAGCAGGTGGGCGGTGGCGACGATTTCGTCGTCGGTCATGCGCCCGTCGGGCCCGTCATCGTTGGCCAGCCGTGTCAACAAGTCGTCGCCCGGCCGTCCCTGCCGTTGTTCCAGCAGCCCGCCGAGGTACTGCTGCAGGTCCTTGCGGGCCTGCACGCCGTTCTCCAGTTTCTCCTTCGGGTCGATCTCGGGGTTGTAGTCGATCGAGTTGACGATGGCGTCCACCCACAGGTGGAACCTTGGTTCGTCCTCGCGTGGCACGCCGAGCAGGTGGCAGATCACCGCGACGGGGAACGGATAGGCGAAGTCGTCGACGATGTCGATCTGCTCCTTGCCCGCGAAGCCGTCGATCAGACCGCTGACCGTGGCGGTCAGGTCGCCTTCCATGCCCGTCACCAGCCCCGGGGTGTGCGGGGGGCCGAAGTGGCGCATCGCCATGCGCCGCAGGCGGTCGTGCTCGGGCGGGTCGAGGTTGATGAACGCCGGCGTGGTCTGCCCCTCAGTCACCTCCAGCGGATGTGACAGATTGCGGACGTCTGAACTCAGGTGCGGGTTGTGCAGGAGGTCCGTGATCTCGCGATAGGTGCTGATGACGTAGTTGCCGTCCTCCTGCCGGGCCACCGGTGTCTCACGCAGTTCGGCGTACAGCGGGTACGGGTCGGCCCGGGAGGAATAGTCGAGGATCCGGCGCAGGGTGTCGGGTGTCTCGGTCGTGGTCATCGCGGTTGCCCTCCTACCGGTGGTGCTGCTGCGCGGCCGTGACCCGCCGCTCGCCCGGGTCATTGCCGGTGACGACCACGGTGGCCCCCTGGGCGAGCAGGGTGGGGCCGGGGAAGTCGACGGGCACCGGTTTCGCGTCGACGGGCTGGTCGGGCGTGGGACAGGGCGGCGGGAAGGGCGCGGCCGTCTCGATCAGCTGCCGGTAGTGGTCCAGCCACTTCGCGTTGTTGAAGCTCACGGCCGCGGTGACGCGGCCCCGATAGCCGTAGGCGGCGACGAAACGGCGGTCGGACACCGACCCCTGGGCGACGACCACCTCGTCGGCGAAGGTCGGCACGCCGACCGACTTGATGTTGACGCCGAACTGGATCGACCAGAACACCGGGAGGGACAGGTGGGGCCAGCGGTCGGCCTGACCACTGACCATGTTGTGCGCCGCGACCTCGGCCTGCTCCACGGCGTTGGCCCAGTGCTCCAGCGAGATGAGCCGGTACTCGTAGACCGGATTCGGGCAGCGGGCCACGTCTCCGGCGGCGAAGATGTCGTCAGTGATCAGGCCGTCGAGGGTGAGGGCGCGGCAGCCCGTGTCGCAGGCGATTCCCCACGGGCCTGCCGCCAGTCCCGAGCCCCGTAGCCACTCGGTGTTGCGGATGCCCCCGAGTGCCACCACCGCCACGTCGGCGTCGATCGTGCTGCCGTCGTCGAAGTGCGCGCGGCGGAAGTGCCCCTGTGCGTCGCCCTCGAGCCGGGTGACCTTGACCCCGCAGCGCAGGTCGACGCCGTGAGCGCGCTGCATGTCCGCCGCGACCTCGCCGATCATGGCACCGAGCGCTCCGACCAGCGGGGCCGGCGCGAGTTCGGCCACGGTCACCGGTATGTCCCGTTCCCGGCAGACGGAGGCGATCTCGGAGCCGGTGAATCCCGCCCCGATCACCAGTACGCGGGAGGGACCGGCGGCGAGGGCTCGCTGCAGGCTCTCGGCGTGCTCGCGGGTACGCACGACGAACACGCCGGCCAGGGCCGCCTCGGACTCGACGAACCATGGCCGGGCCCGCACCCCGGTGGAGATCAACACCCGGTCGAAGGGCACCTCGCGTCCGTCGGCCAGCCGTACATGGTCGGTCTCCAGGTCCAGCCCGCTCGCGGGCACGCCCAACAGCCACTCCGCGTCGATGTCACGACGTCGCGGCAGAGTGGTGTTCCCTGCCGGGACCCAGCCGGTCAGCACCTGCTTGGACAGCGGAGGCCGGTCGTAGGGCTCGGCCGGTTCGTCACCGATCATGGTCAATGAGCCGGCGAAACCCTCGTTGCGCAAAGCCTCGGCGGCTCGCAGTCCCGCCAGGGACGCCCCGACGACCACGATGCGTCCGGCGCGTTTGAACGCTTGCAGGGTGTCAGCGCTGGTCATGACGCCGATGCCTCGACCGGTACGTCCCGTCCCTCCAACTGGCCGACCAGAATCGCCTGGACCGGGCACGCCGCCGCGGCGCGCAGCACCTGGTCGCGCTGGGCGTCGTCGGGCTTCGGGTCGTACATCAGCGCTTCCTCGCCGTGCATCCGGAACGCGTCCGGAGCCAGGAACGCGCACTGCGCGTACCCCTGACACCGGGAAAGATCAACGACGACTCTCATCCCGACCTCCACAGGGACTGCGAGCTACGGACCCTGAAGCCGATGCAGTTCCGGCGCGCACAACGCGAGAGGCCGCACGGGATGGACCTACAGAGGGAATGAGCCCCTTGTGCACCCTGCCGAGCGCGAGGGGCGCACCGCGTTCGTCGGGTCCCCGCAGAAATAACTGATCACCGCGAATCGGGTGACTGACCTCTGTAAAATTTCTTGAACATGGTCTCTTTCGAGGCTATCCCTCGCACGCATCACCCGCACCCCCGGGAAAGCGATGCCCTGCCTGCTCGAACCCGAGCTCCGCACCGGGGGCCCCAACTCCCCGGCCTGAAGGCCGGGGCATCGACATCCCGGGAGAACATAGGGCGAGCACCCCCGAGCCCGCCCGAGGAGACCCCGCCGTGCCGACCGAGCCCACCACCGCCCCCACCGCCCGCCCGCACACCGCGCGCCTGGGCCTGGGCACCGCAGCCGTCGGCCGACCCGGCTACATCAACCTCGGACGTGAGGCCGACCTGCCCGCCGAACGCACCGTCGAGGCGCTGCGCGAGCGCACCCACACCCTGCTCGACGCCGCCTACGCGGCCGGCGTGCGCTACCTCGACACCGCCCGCTCCTACGGCCGCGCCGAGGAGTTCCTCGCCCAGTGGCTCACCGAACACCCCGAGGCGGCGGCCGAGGTGACCGTCGGCAGCAAGTGGGGCTACACGTACACGGCCGACTGGCGCACCAGCGGCGTCGCGGCCCATGAGGTCAAGGAGCACTCGACGGAGGTGTTCGACCGCCAGATCCGCGAGACCCGCGCCCTGCTGGGCTGCCACCTGGACGTTTACCTCATCCACTCGGTGACCCCCGACAGCCCCGCCCTCACCGACCCCGCCCTGCACGGGCGCCTGGCCGCCCTCGCCGCCGAGGGCGTGCGGGTGGGCCTGTCCACCAGCGGCCCCGCCCAGGCCGCCGCCATCCGCCGCGCCCTCGACGTCACCGTGGCCGGCCGCCCACTGTTCACCGCCGTCCAGGCCACCTGGAACCTGCTGGAGACCTCCGCCGCCCCCGCCCTCGCCGAGGCCCACCGGGCCGACTGGCTGGTGGTGGTCAAGGAGGCCATGGCCAACGGCCGCCTGGCCGGCCGCAACACCACCGGCCCCGACACCGCCCCGCTGCGCGCCCTCGCCACCCGCACCGCCACCACCCCCGACGCCCTCGCCCTCGCCGCGGCCGCCGCCCAACCCTGGGCCGACATCGTCCTCTCCGGCGCCGCCACCCTCGACCAGCTCACCTCCAACCTGACCGCGGCCGAGGTGTCCCTCACTCCCGAGGACCTCGCCGCCCTCGCCGCGATGGTCGAGCCCGCCGACACCTACTGGCGCACGCGGGCGTCCCTGCCCTGGGCCTGACGGGCAGTCGATCGGAGCGGGGTCGGGCCCGGGCCCTGTGACAATGCCTGCCCCGAGCCCCCGCTGTCGGCCCTACCCGCCCTCGCGGACGGCCGGAATTCACTCGCCGTCGCCCCTGCGAAGAGACGGGCGGTTCACGGGCGGGAGGCCGGGGCTTGGGGAGTTGAGCTTGCGGTGGGGATTGAGAAGGCCCCGCCGCCCCGAGGCCGGGGCTGCGGGGCCGGGTGCTACTGTCAGCGGGCGTCGAACTCGTTGGTGCGGATGGCGTCGATGAAGGACTTCCAAGCAGTCGGCGAGAAGTTGAGGCGGGGCCCGTCGGGGTCCTTGCTGTCCCGCACGCGGCCCGGGTGTGCATCATCCACTTCGATACAGGCGCCGCCATCGTTGTTGCTGTGGCTGCTCTTTCGCCAGCTCTCATGCTGGTTCGCTTGCACGGCCGTACTCCTTCGAGATGCGCCTGATCATCACCCGAGAGTCCCTGGGCGACAGGGCCATGGCCCTGAGCAGATCGTATGACCTCCGGCGGGCGGCTACACCCTCGGCATCATCGATGAGCTCGCCGCTGCGCGCACCTTCTTCCCAAGCCACCATCGGACAGCCCGGCACCGAGTAGAGAAAGAGTGAGCCTCCCATCTCGGAGTGAACGCCTGCGGCGAACGGCAGGATCTGCACGGTGATGTGCGATCTCTGGTCCGACGCGATGGCATCGAGTTGTTGCCTCATCACCGCAGGGTTTCCAACCGGCCGTCGGAGAGTCGACTCGTCAAGGATGAACCAGCAATGTGGAGGAGCTGACGAGGACAATCGTTTCTGGCGGTCGAGACGCGTTGACACCAGCGCTTCGAGTTCTTGCGGGGTTGCGTAGGGATGGCCCGCGAGCAGTGAGCAGCGCGCGACCTCGGGGGTCTGCAGGAGCCCCGGAATGGTGGCAGCCGAGAATTCCTCGATGGCTTCAGCCTTGGCCTCGATCTCGGACCATTGGCGGTACTTGCCGGGGAACCTTTCCTTCCTGGCGAGCACGTAGACGCGGCCGAAGCGCCCGTCGGTGCCGAAAGCGGCATCGAGCTTGGCCGGAAGGTCCGGCGGCGGCATCGACTCGGCTCGCTCAATCCGGGCCAGGTGCCCCTTCGAGAAGCAGCCCAGGATCTCCGTCAGCTGATCAAGCGACATGGAGTCGGCCAGCTTTCGGTGATTGCGCATTTCCCAGCCGAACAAGTCGCGGGCCGAACGCCCCGGATCTAACTCCTTGGGCTTGAAGGCCATGTCGTCCCTCCAGTGTGTCCAACCACGATGTGGCACACGTCCACGCTGGTCAGCCTAGCTGCGATGAGCAACGCTTGAGGCACGGAAAGTGATGTCGGTCGTGAATCGACTCATGTGACTGCAGATTCATGTGGAAGGCGATCAGTCATGGCCATGAAGTCACCCCAACCTGCCAAGTTCCATGGCTACGGTGTCCTGTGGGACACCGAGGCCCAGCGCTACCGGGTGCGGAACGAGATGACCGGGGAGTGGCTGCGCAGCGCCGCCACCGGCGAGTTGGCCGCCTTCAGCTCCTTCGGCGACGCCTGGGGCGCCTGGAAGGTCTTCGAGGTCCACAAGCGGCCGGGGGAGCAGTGATGGGCTCGACCCTCTCCCGGGCGACCGCCGAGCAGCGCTGGCAGGCCGCCGCCGTGCTGGACGACCTGACCGCCGTCCTCGCCCTCGGCGGCGTCCGACTCCCCACCCTGGAAGTCGACTGGGCCAACGGGCGCTTGACGTGCGAGTACCTGCTCCACATCACTGCCCGCCCGGTCGACCTCCTGCGGATCGTGGACCTGCTGCGCAAGGGGCAGCGCTACGAGCGCCTCACGCATGACGACTGACCTCCTGGCCCGCTTGCTGTGGTGGGCGGGCTTCTCCCTGCTCCTCTTCTTCGCCCTGAGAAAGTGAACCGCCCGATGCGCGACCCCCGCCTGCTCGCCGAGCCGCCCGTGACCCGGCTCGGCTGTCTCGTCCTCGTGCGCAACCGGCGCGGCCACGTCCTGCTCGTCGACCCGGACTACATGGACGGCCTGATCCTCCCTGGCGGCGCCGCCCGCCCCAACGAGCCCCCGCACCGCGCCGCCGCCCGGCACCTCCACGCCGAGACCGGCCTCCACCTGCGCCTCACCGACTGCGTCGCGGTCGACTTCACCCCCGCTGGCCGCTACCTGAAACGCCTCACCTTCGTCTTCGACGGCGGCACCGTCCGCGATACGCCGAGCAGCTGGTCGACTCCCCGCACTGGTACTTCTGGTGGGACTGGCCGGGGCGCCGCTCAGTACTCGGCACTGGGGGCCGCCGTGGTCGGGCCCAGGTCAGGCTGGTCGCGCAACTCCACCGCCTCACCGTGGAGTTCGAGTTCGAGCACGACCACCTCATTGTCCCCGGCGTGCCACAGCGGCGCCGGGGCGTAGAGGGTACGCTGCGGCCCCTCCGCCCGGTAGCGGCCGAGCAGGAAGCCGTTGACCCACAGCAGTCCGCGCCCCCAGCCGGGCAGGGCGACGAACGCGTCGGCGGGGGAGTCCAGTTGTGCCGTGAAGCGGTGGAACACCGGCTGCCCGTCCACCGCCTCGACCTTGCCCGAGAAGCGCAGCGCGGACAGGTCGGTCAGCGGCAGCGGCCGGATCTGCCAGCCGAACAGCCGCTGGTGCCCGTGCGAGACGCCTCGGGTGATGCCCTTGCGGTCGTCCATCTGCGGCCCGTAGTTCACCCGGCCCAGCGCCTCGACCAGGATGTCCAGTTGGACCCCGTCCTCCCCGGTGGCCAGGGCCAGTGTGGCGCCGGGGGCGTTGCGGTCCAGCGTGCCGAGCGGGCGCCCGTCGGCGAACACGTGCGCGCGGTCGGCCAACCCGTCGATGCGCAGCGGCAGTTCGGGGCGCGGGCCGGGCACGCGGGTGCGGTAGTGGATCAGGCCGCGGTCCTGCCCGAGGGCCTCCATCGGCAGCGGCGCGGCGCGCTCCACCGGCTGCGACAGCGCGTCCAGGCCCGCCAGCAGGGCCGCCCGGCCCTCGGCGTGCTCCAGTCGCTGCGGGGCCACCCTCGGCGGCTCGGGCGGCAGTTCGCCGTCCGGCAGGCCAACGTAGCGGCCGATGACCTCGCGCAGCGCGTGGAACTTGTCGGTCAGCTCGCCCGCCTCGCCGATCGGCGCGTCGTAGTCGTAGCTGGTGACGGTCGGCTCGTACCCGGCGTCGTACGGGTGGGCGCCGGCGTGGTTGGCGCCGGACCACAGGCCGAAGCTGGTGCCGCCGTGCGCCATGTAGAGGTTCACGGACGCGCCGGTGGCCAGCAGCTCGTCCAGCGAGGCGGCGGTCTCCTTGGGGTCGCGCACGTGGTGCGGGCGGCCCCACTGGTCGAACCAGCCGATCCAGAACTCCATCGCCGCCAGCGGTCCATCCGCCTGGTGACGGCGCAGCAGCGCGAGGCGCTCGGGGGCGCGCGAGCCGAAGGTCGCGGTCGCCAGGTGCCCGGGGATCCCGCCGCCCTGCTGCATGAGGTCGTGGGCGCCGTCGGTGGTGAACAGCAGGCAGTCCACCCCGCGCCGCACCAGGCCGTCGCGCAGGTGGAGCAGGTAGGCGGCGTCGTTGCCGTAACTGCCGTACTCGTTCTCCACCTGCACCGCCACCACCGGCCCGCCCCGGCTGGCCAGCAGCGGCAGCACTTCGGGCGCCAGCGCGTCGAACCAGCCGTCCACCTCGGCCAGGTACGCCGGGTCCGCGCACCGCAGCCGCAGCCCCTCCACCGCCAGCAGCCGGGCCGGCAGCCCGCCGAACTCCCACTCCGCGCAGATGTAGGGGCCCGGCCGCAGGATGACGTCCAGCCCCAACTCCCCGGCCAGGCGCACGAACCGGCCCACATCGCGCCACCCGGTGAAGTCCACCTGCCCGGCCCGCAGCTCGTGGAAGTTCCACGGCACGTACGTGTCCACCGTGTTCACACCCAGCGCCCGCACCCGCCGCAGCCGGTCCTCCCACAGCCCGGGATGCACCCGGAAGTAGTGCACCGCCCCGGCGACCACCCGGTGCGGCAGTCCGTCCCGCAGGAACCCGGTCCCGTCGAACCCCAGCATGCGCAGCCCCGCCTTCCCTCAGGAGACCTCCGGCACCGCCCGAGCCTAGCGAGCGGCGCTACTCCTGGTCATCGGTTCCGTTGCTGATTCCATAGGCGGATATCAGCAATCCGGGCGTGACGGCCCGCGAGGTCCGTCACGGTGTCAACAGAGCGTGAGTTGCGCTTCGGTGTCCTGAGTGCGGTCTCGCGCTTGCTCCTCGCCGTGCCGGCGGGGGAGGGTTGCGCCACCTGCCCGCCCCTCGCCGTGCGGCGGGTGCGGGTGGCGCGGGTCTCCTCCATCGCGCTTGAGCGAGTGGCCCGCGGCGGCGCAGACGCTCAGCCGGTCGGGGTGGTGGGGCCGAGGGTGATGACCGGGCCGAGGGGGTGGCAGCCGTCCCAGGAGGCGATCTGGCCGCGCGGGCAGGAGGCGGGGATGGGCGGCAGTGGGGGCAGGGGCGGCCTGGGCGGGACGGTCCAGTCGGGGGGCGGCTTGGCGGCGGGTTCCTTGGCGGGGGGCTGCTTCGCCGACGGTTGCTTCGGCGCAGGGGCGGCGGAGGCCTGGGTGGCCGTGGGGCGGGGGCGGGCCGGGGTCGGCTGGGGGGCCGGGGCCTCGTGGGTGGCGGTGGGCTCGGGCGCGGCCTCGGTCTCGTCCGCCGCAGGCGCGACCGTGGGCGTCTCGGTGGGAACCGGCGCAGGTGCGGTCGTCGGCGTCTCGGCCGACGGGGAGGCGGAGGAGGCGGCGGAGGGAGAGGGTGCGGCGGGGGAGGGGCTGGCCGTGGCCGCCGCGTTCGGCGCCGCCGGGGCGGCCGTGCCCGGCGAGCCGGTGAGCAGCAGCGCCCCGCCGATGCCGGCCGCGCCGAGGACGCACGCCCCGGCCGCGACGGCGACGGTCCGCCGACGCCGCGTCACTCTGCCGTCCTCAGGCTCGTTCCCGGCTCTCTCCGGCACCCGCCCCACCCCATCCGTATCGATCACGCGTTTGAGCTGCGCTGTACACGAACCATCAAGGCCGGTACCTCCGCACCCCCTACTGATCCGTGACGGATTCGCCCGACCCCCGCCGCCCCGTAGCGTCGTAGACGTCAGCCACACCCCCGACACCTTGGGAGCAGCCATGACCGCCTACGCCCTCGCCCAGGTCCACTCCGCCGACTTCTGCCCCGACATCGTCGAGTACCTGCAGCGCATCGACGCCACCCTCGACGCCTTCGGCGGCCGCTTCATCGTCCACGGCGGCAAGTTCGAGACCCTGGAGGGCAGTTGGGGCCAGCTCGGGCTCATCCTGATCGAGTTCCCCGACTACGAGCGGGCCCGCGCCTGGTACGACTCGCCCGCCTACCGGGACATCCTGGAGCTGCGCACCCGCCACATGGTCGCCGACGTGATCATCGCCGAGGGCGTGCCGGCCGGCTACCGCGGCGAGCAGAGTCTCAAGGAGCGCTGAGCCCGTCGTCTACCGTCCCGCAGGCTGCTCCAGCCGCTCGCGCCACCACCCGACCGTCGCCGCGAGCTGCTCCTCCAGCGGCGTGGCCCGGACGGTGAACTCCGCCTCGTACGCGGAGGTGTCCATGACGAACGGGCGGTCGAACTGGTAGCGGACCTCCCGCAGTTCGCGCAGCAGCGGGGAGAACAGGACCGCTACGCCCAGCAGGACGGGGGACAGTCGGCGCACCGCGACCGGGCCGGTGCCGGCCTCGGCGGCCAGGCGCTCGACCATCGCGCGCACCGGCAGAGCGGGGGCGGTGGGCACGTGCCAGGCCCGGCCCCAGGCGCGTTCCTCGCCCGCGATCTCGACCAGCGCGCGGGCCACGTCCGGCAGGTAGGTCCAGCTGTGCGGGGTGTCCGGGTCGCCGAGCACCGCGACCGGACGGTCCTTCAGCAGGGCCGGCATCGCCCGGGCGGCCAGGTGGCCGCCGTCGGTGACGCCCGGTCCGAAGAAGTCGGAGGCCCGCCCTCCACGGCCCGGATCCGCCCGGCCTCGTGCAGCGCCCGTGCCTGCTCCCAGGAAGCCGCCCGTACCCGGCCCTTGGGGCCGGTCGCGGCGAGCGGCAAGCCCTCGGTCATCGGACGGTCGACCGGGCCGTAGCCGTAGAGGTTGCCGAGCATGACCAGCACCGCGCCGCTGTCCTCGGCCGCCGCGCACAGCGCGGAGCTGAGGGCGGGCCAGCGCTCGGTCCACTGCGGCAGCGGGGGCGCGGCGCAGCCGTAGATCGCGGCGGCGCCGCGGGCGGCCTGGGCCAGCCGCGCGGGGTCGCTCGCGTCCAGGGCGAGGTGTTCGACGCCCTCGGCGGCCTGCCCGGCGGGGCGGCCGGTACGGGTGGCGACCCGGACCTCGTGGCCCTGTTCGGCCAGCAGGCGGGCGGTGGCGGCCCCGGCGGGCCCGTGTCCGACGACCAGATGGAAGCTCACCCGCCCACCCTAGCGGCGTGCTTGACCAGGCGGGACACGCGATCGGGCGGGGTCTGGCGGCCCGGACAAATAATTGGTATGGCAAGAGTAAATAAGGATCTATGCTGTGGGGCATTCATGATCCCTTCACAGATGAAGACAGGTTCCGCTGCATGAAGCTGCCCCGGGTGTCCGCCGTCGTCGCGGCCGCCGTCCTGGCCCCCGCCGTTCTGTTCCCCTCGGCGGCCTCGGCTGCCGACGCCCCCCAGCCGACCGGGGTCTCCGGCCCTGACACCGCCTCGGGTTCCGCGCCGGACGCCACCCCCACCGAGGGTACCGACGGTCAGGAGCAGCGCGACCGCGCCGAGATCCAGCGGATCCTGGCCGACAAGGAGACCGGGCCCGGGGTGCGCGAGGGCGCCGAGAAGGCCCTCAAGGGCACCGCGGCCGAGATGCGGCACTTCCTGGAGATCGACCTGGCCAAGCTGCACGGCGACGACATCCGGGTGAAGCTGTCCCAGATCATGGTCGCCGGTGGCCCGGCCGTGCGCGCGGCGGCCGGCAAGGCGCTGGACAGCGGCACGGCGGCCATCGAGAAGTTTCTCAAGGAGGACTGGCCCGCCGCCAAGGCCGAGGACGACGACCGCGCCGAGATCCAGCGGATCCTCGCGGACAAGGAGACGGGTCGCGGGGTGCGCGAGGCCGGCGAGAAGGCCCTCAAGGGCACCGCCGCCGAGATGCGGCACTTCCTAAAGAGCGAGCTGCCCCAGCAGCGCGCCATCGACAACCGGGTGAAGGTCGCCCAGCTCATCTCCTCCGGCGGCCGCGCCGTGCGCGAGGGGGCCATCAAGGCGATGGACGGCAGCGACGCGGACATCACCAAGTTCCTCAAGGAGGGCTGGCCCGCCGCCCAGGCCGAGGACGACCGCGTCGCGGTGCTGGTCATCCTGGCAGACAAGAACACCGGCCGGCACACCGTCGAGGCCGCCCAGAAGGCGCTCAACGGCACCCCGGCCGACGTCGCCCACTTCCTGTACGTCGAGTTGCCCAAGCTGCGCTCCGACGACAACCGGGTGAAGGTCTCCCAGATCATGGCCGCCGGCGGCCCGGCCGTGCGCGAGGCGGCGGGCAAGGCGATGGACGGTAGCGACGCCGACATCCTGGCCTTCCTCAACGAGGGCTGGGCCAAGGCCCGCGACCTGGACGACGCCGCCGCGAACAAGCCCGCCGACAAGCCGGCCGACAAGCCCGCTGACAAGCCCGCGGGGCAGCCGGACCAGGGAGCCCAGCAGCCGCAGACCGCCCAGCCGGCCGCCCTGACCGAGACCACCACCACCGGCACCACCACCACCGGCTCCGGCACCACCGGCTCCGGCACCACCGGCTCCGGCACCACCGGCACCATCACAGGCGCCACCACCACCGCCGGCACCGGCACGCTCGCCGCCACCGGCACCGACGGGCTCGGCTGGGAGGCCGGCGCCGCCGCCGCTGCCCTGGCGGCCGGGGCCGCGCTGGTCGCGATCTCCCGCCGCCGCTCCACCGAGAGCTGACACCCGTACCTCCCCGGCCGTCGCCGCCGTCACGGCGATGGCCGGGGAAGCGCACCGCTCAGCCGCCCTCGCGGCCGTCGCCCCGCCCGGCGAACCACCGGGCGATCCGCTCGCGCTGGCGCGCCGCGTTGGCGCCGTCCAACTGCCTCTCGAAGGCGAGCCGAGCCGGCGCCACCAGCTCCTCCGGCGCCCGCGGGTGCGCGTCGTACACCACCCACAGCGCGTCCTCGGTCTCCGCGTCCAGGCCCAGGCAGGTCGGCACGCCGTTCCCGGCCAGGGCGTCGGCCAGCGCCGCCGTGAACACGCGCCGCAGCCGCTGCTCGTCCGTCACGCCTCGCAGGTTGGCGATGCGGTGGTGGACCTTGTTGCGCTGGTCGTTGGCGCGCAGCCATCGCTTCGAGGGCTGCCGGCCGGTGCGGCGGTCGGGCCCGGTACGCCGGGAGACGGTGCGGGACAGGCGGCGCAGGCGCTGATGAAACTGACAACAGTTGGCCGCCCTTCCGGCCCACCCGGTTCGGCCGCGAACCTCCCACTGTGCCAGGATGCCCACCCGAAAGCCCTGATGATCGACTGAATTGACCCGAGGAGTCACCCGTGGCCACTGCCCGGTTCGCCACCCTGCACACCACGGCCGGCCCCATCCGGCTGGAACTGTTCCCGTTCCACGCGCCGAAGACGGTCCGCAACTTCGTCGAACTCGCCGAGGGCACCAAGGAGTACACCGACCCGCGCACCGGTGAGCCGGGCAGCGGCCCGTACTACGACGGCACGCTCTTCCATCGGGTGATCGCCGGCTTCATGATCCAGGGCGGCGACCCGACCGGCACCGGCACCGGCGGTCCGGGCTACGCCTTCGCGGACGAGTTCCACCCGGAGCTGTTCTTCACCAAGCCCTACTTGCTCGCGATGGCCAACTCCGGCCCGGGCACCAACGGTTCGCAGTTCTTCATCACGGTGGGCACCCCCACCCACCTCAACCGCCGCCACACCATCTTCGGCCAGGTCGCCGACGCCGCCTCCAAGGCCGTGGTGGACGCCATCGCCGCCACGCCCACCGAGGACGACCGCCCGGTCGAGGACGTGGTCATCACCTCGGTCGAGATCGCCCAGGCCTGACCGGAGCAGTGATGGAACCCGAGCCGATGACGGCCTTCCCACCCCGCCCCGTGCGCGGTGTGCGGGCGCGCTATGTGTTCCAGTCGGCCTGCGGCGACCTCGCGGACGCCACCGTGGACTTCGAGCCGTGGGAGGAGGGTGTGCATCTGGAGGTCGCCGCCGGCGCCACCGTGCGCGGCGACCCGGCGCCGGAGGACCTCGCCCGCTACCACGCGGCGCTGGTGGCCGGCGTCCGCGAGGAGCTGGCCGAGCAACTGCCGGGTGTCCCGGTAGCGTTGGCGCTGGTCGTGCACCATACCGTCGTGCACGACATCGACACCAGTGAGCGCTCCTACCGCAAGGCGGGGCGACTGGCCGTGCGCGAGGTGCTCGTGCGGCTGGGAATGCCGGTGGACGGGCAGCCGTCGGGCCGCCGCCCGGTCAAGCGCGGGCGGCGGCAGCGGGCCTGACAGTCGTCAGATGGTGAGCGTCGGGGGCCCGCACCCTGGACGAGCTGCCGCTCAAACTCGCCCTCGGCGACGACGACCTGGCCATCGTCACCCTGCCCGCCGACGACCGCGACGGCGTCGTCTCGCTGCTGATCCGCCCCTCCGACCTGCTGCACGCCCCGGCCGCCGTCTTCGAGACCCTGTGGCGCCTGGCCGTGCCGGCCACCATCGCCGGCGTCGACCTGCGCATCGACGAACGCGACCGCCGCATCCTCACCCTGATGGCCAGCGGCGCCACCGACGACGCCATCGCCCGCCGCCTCGGCGTGGGCCGGCGCAGCGTGGTCCGCCGCGTCTCCACCCTCCTCGCCCACCTCGGCGCCACCACCCGCTTCCAGGCGGGCGTCCAGGCGGCCCGCAAGGGCTGGCTCTGACGGGCATGCGGGCGGGGCGGCCGGCCCGTTGCGGCGCGGCGTCACACGGACGGGGCCGCGGGGCGCATCGCCCCGCGCCCCGTTCAGGCCCCGCCCCCGGCGGTCCGTCAGGCGGCGGAGATGGTGATCCCGAGCATCCGCGCGCCGGTCTCGGTGCGCGGCCGGTGGCGGCTGCCCGGAGCGAAGACCACGTAGCTGCCCGTCGGGTGCCGCTCGTCCCCCTCGATCACCTCGCCGCTGAGCACGTAGTAGCGCTCCTCGGTGTGGTGCACGTCCACCTCCGGCCACTCGCTGCCCGGCGCGAAGTCGATCAGCCAGCCGCGGGCGTACCCGGTGGCGGTCAGCCGCCGCCGCACGATCCCCGGCCCGACCTCGACCGGTTCCACGTCGTCGGCCAGCAGCGTCGTCTTCGGCGCGTCGTTCCCGTAGTTCTCGCTCATGCCCCCACTGTGGCCGCCGCCGCCCCCGCCGCTCCAGAGTCCAGAAAGACATCATCGGGTACATTCCTGCCATGGACGCCTCTGTCGCGAACGCGGCCCGCCACCGGGTGGTGGCCCTGCTCGGCGCGCCCCAGTCGCCGTTCGAACTCGCCTGCGCCGCCGAGGCCTTCGGCACCGAACGGGCCGGACTGCCCTCCCACTACGACTTCGCCCTGTGCACCCGCACCCCCGGCCCGGTGCCGACCACCCTCGGCGTCGCGCTGCTGGTCGACGCGGGCCTGGAGGCGCTGGAGCGGGCCGACACCGTGGTCGTCCCCGGCTGGCAGCCGCCCGGCTCCCCGGTGTCGCCGCCCGTCCTGGACGCGCTGCGCGCGGCCCACGCCCGGGGCGCCCGGATCGTGTCCATCTGCACCGGCGCCTTCGTCCTGGCCCAGGCCGGACTGCTGGACGGGCGCCGCGCCACCACCCACTGGGGCCGCACCGCCCAACTCGCCGCCGAGTACCCGGCCCTGACGGTTGATCGGGACGTGCTGTACGTCGACCACGGCGACGTCGCCACCAGCGCCGGGTCCGGCGCGGGCATCGACCTGTGCCTGCACCTGCTGCGCCGCGACCACGGCGCCGCCTACGCCGCCCAGGTCGCCCGGCACATGGTGCTGCCCCCGCACCGCGAGGGCAGCCAGCTGCAGTACGCCGCCGTCCCGGCACCCGCGCGGGCGGACGAGTCGCTGGCCCCGCTGCTGGAATGGGCCGAGGAGCACCTGGGGGAGCGGCTGACCCTGGAGGACCTGGCCGCCCGCGCCGGGCTCTCCGGGCGCACCCTGGCCCGGCGCTTCACCGAGCAGCTCGGCACCAGCCCCGGCCAGTGGCTGCTGGCCCGGCGCATCGACGCCGCCAGGGCGCTGTTGGAGCAGACCGACCTGCCGGTGGAGGCCGTGGCCGTACGGGTCGGCCTGGCCTCCGCCGTCAACCTGCGCCGCCGCTTCCACACCGCGCTCGGCACCACCCCCGGCGCCTACCGCCGCACCTTCGGCGCCGCCCGCACCGACTAGCCCCCGACGCCGCGCCGCGCGCCACCCCCGTCCCGCCCGCGGACTGGGACCGGTCCGGGCGGGTTCGGTTCACGCGGGTTCGGGGAAGCGCTCGATGTTGAGCTCCACCCAGGTGCGCAGGTGCGCGAGCGGGATGCAGGCGTCCGCGCCCAGCGCGGTGAGGCTGTACTCGACCCGTGGGGGGACCTCGGCGTGGATCTCCCGGTGGACCAGGCCGTGGTCCTCCAGCCGGCGCAGGGTCTGGGTGAGGACCTTGGGGCTGACGCCCTGCAGGCGGGTGCGCAGCGCGCCGAAGCGCCGCGGGCCGTCCTCCAGGGCGCCCAGGGCGAGGGCGCTCCACTTGTTGGCCAGCAGGTCGAGCATGTCGCGGCAGGGGCAGGCCGCGGCGTAGACGGACTTGGGGTCGGTGCAGGAGTCGGCCGCGTGCTTCGGTACGGCCTTGGTCGCGGTCTTCGTCGCGCTCTTCGGTACGGTCTCGGTCACGGGCCGATAGTACCCGTTGGGTATCAATAGCCCTTGCGGGTAACCACTACCTTTCCCATACCGTCGCCGACGTGCCCGGATCCCGCCGGGCCGCCCCGAACCCCCGGTGAGGAGACCTCCATGAACCCGATCCCGGCGACGACACCGATCCCGGCGGCGATGCCCGCCGTCGCCTACCGCAGGAGCCTGCCGATCGACCACCCGGAGAGCCTGGTCGACCTCGAACTGCCCGTCCCCGAGCCCGGTCCGCACGACCTGCTGGTGCGGGTGGAGGCCGTGGCGCTCAACCCCGTGGACTACAAGGTCCGCCAGAACGCCGACCCGGGCGGCGAGCCGAGGGTGCTGGGCTGGGACGCGGCCGGCACCGTGGTCGCCGTCGGCGCGCAGGTGGAGCTCTTCGAGGTCGGCGACGAGGTCTACTACGCCGGCGCCCTGGAGCGCCCCGGCGCCAACTCCCGCTACCACGCGGTGGACGAGCGCCTGGTCGGCCGCAAGCCGTCCTCCCTGTCCTTCACCGAGGCGGCGGCCCTCCCGCTGACCTCGCTCACCGCCTGGGAGGGCCTCTTCGAGCGCCTGGGCCTGCGCACCGGGGACCCCGCCCAGGCCGGCACCCTGCTGGTGACCGCCGCCGCGGGCGGCGTCGGCTCCGTCGTGACCCAGCTGGCCCGCGCCCTCACCGGACTGACCGTCATCGGCACCGCCTCCCGCCCGGAGTCGGCCGCCTACGCCCGCCGGATGGGCGCCCACCACGTGATCGACCACAGCGCGCCGCTCGGCCCCCAACTCGCGGAGGTCGCGCCGAACGGCCTCGACCACGTCTTCAGCACCGCCGCCACCGACCGCAACCTCGCCGCCTATGCCGAGGCCCTGAACCCGTTCGGCGCGGTCGTGGCCGTCGACGACTTCGACTCCCTGCCGATCGGCGCGCTCAAGACCAAGAGCATCTCCTTTCACTGGGAGTTCATGTACACCCGCTCGATGTACCGCACCGCTGACCGGGCCGCTCAGCACCGCATCCTCACCCGTGTCGCCCACCTGGTGGACGCGGGCGTCCTGGCCACCACCGCCACCCGGGACCTCGGCCCGGTCAACGCTGCCAACCTTCGCGAGGGCCACCGCCTCCAGGAGTCGGGCACGGCCGTCGGCAAGACCACCCTCACGGGCTTCTGACCGCGGGGGAGCGGCGCCCGGGCCAGACCGGAGCGCTCCTCGCCGCGGCCGGCGCAGCGGTGACGGCCCTGCTTGCCGGACTCCCGCTGGGCGGCGCCTACCCGGCGCACCGGCAGGCCCCGGCCGTGCTCGCGTGGCTCGACGCCGCGGTGCTCGGCGCCACGGCGCTCGGCGTCGGGGCCGCCGCGGCCGTCCCGCCCGGGCCGCCGCGCAGGGGCATGGTGAGGCGGCGGGCCGTCAGCCCGCCGCGACCGGCACCGTGCCCCGGCTCCCGGTCAGCCGCCGGTCACCCTACCGCCGTCGCCCGGGCGGTGAACCGGTTCGCTCGCGAAGGTCACCCGGCCTCTTCCTCGCGCACCGGGTTGCGTTTGGATCACGGCGTGTCTGGTTTGTGGTCATTGGGTGGGAGTGCGGCGATTGAATTTGTTGGCACCGGTGTCATCGGACTCTCATAATGCCTGCTGAGACACGTGACGGACGGTCCGGAGAGCCGCAGGGGAGCGGAATCCGAGAGTGGTCCGCGTGCGAAATCCACTTTTCCCCTGGGGGAGTCCTTTGTCCGCGCCCGAAAACGAGAGCGCTTTCGCTGATCCGCCGCCGAAGCCGGCCGCGGAGCCCGAGGCTGTTGCCGCGCCCGGTCCCGCCCCGCGTCGCCTGCCGCGCGCCGTCGGCGTCGCGCTGGCCACCGCCGGGCTGCTCGCCGTCACGGCGGCCAGCGCCGCGGTGACCGTCGCGGTCGGCAAGCCGGACACCCGCCCGGCCGCCGCCGCGCCCGCCCCGGTCACCACCGCTTCGGCGAGTGCGAGTGCCACGCCCTCCGCCGTGCCGGTCCCGGTGCCGACCGCAGTCCCGACCGAGCCCAAGCCCGCCAGCACCGTCAAGGGCACGGTCAACGGCTCCACGCACGAGGGCGACCTGCGCTACTTCCTGCTCCCGATCCCCGACGGCGGCGAGTCGTACGGGCCCGCGGACGGGATGGCGATGACCCACGACGAGGTCTCCGCGATGTTCGGCAAGCCGGACGACATCGACACCCTCCTCAAGGACCTCGGCTACAAGGACGGTGCCCTCCGTACCTACCGGACGGCCGACGGCAAGGCCGAAGTGACCGTCACCCTGCTGCACCTCGGCTCCGCCGACATCGCCAGCAGGTTCGTCAAGTTCTACAACATCAAGTCGCAGGAGCCGATCGACATCGACGGCGACCCGAACGCCCACGGCTTCCGGAAGAAGCCCAAGAACGAGGCGTTCACCGGCTCGATGACCGGCATCGGCAGCCAGGGCGACGTCCAGTACACCATCGACGTCGAGGTGAAGGGCACGCCGGACAAGGCGCTGCTGAACGACCTGATGAAGCGCCAGCGCGAGTGGCTCGCCTCCGGCGGCTGAGCCCGCGCCCGCCCACTGACGCCACCCCTTCCTCCTCCTCTGGAGCTACTTCCGTGACCACCGAACCCGCGCAGCCGCCGGCCGCCGCCTCGCCCGCGCCGGCCGTCCCGCCGGCGCAGCCCGAACCGGCTGCGCAGCCCGAGCCGCCTGCGCAGCCCGTTCCTGCGCAGCCCGTTCCTCCGCAGCCACAAACACCGCCCTCCGCAGGTGAGTTGACCGCCGACCCCGACCTGCCGTCGGCTGCCCCCGAGGCCGCGCCGCGTGCCCCGCGCCGCCCCCGCCCGGTGCTGCTGTCCACCTGCGCCCTGGTGCTGGGCGCCCTGGCCGGCGGCGGCGTCGGCTACGCGATCCAGGCCCAGCGCCCGCCCACGCCGCTGCCGAAGCTGCAGGTCGCCCACCCGTCCTACCCGGCCCAGGTGGTCGACCCGACCGCCTTCGCCGCCGAGCAGCCCGCGCCGCCGGCCATCGACGGCGACCTGCGCAAGCTGCTGATCAGCGCCCCGGAGGGCAGCGGCCCCTGGGGCGAGCTGCCGGACAAGCCGAGCTGGATGTCGGCCGGGGACCTCGCCGAGCACGGCAGCAGGCCGGAGGCCGAGTTCAAGGGCCTGATCTCCAGCGGCTTCCGGCGCGCGGTCGAGGTGGACTGGAAGAAGGACGACATCAGGTACCGCGTCCTGCTCACCCAGTACACGCCCGACCACTCCGACGAGGCGAAGTCCCGCCGCGCGGAGCCCTTCGCCGACGGCGCCAACAGCGGCTACACGGTGTACGACGTGCCCATGCGCTGGTCCGACAGCAACGATCAGTACTACTACGGCTTCGCCACCGCCAAACGCGGCACGGTGCAGATGACCGTGGAGATTTTCAGCCCCAAGCAGGTGGACTCCGGGGCCCTCAAGGACCTTGCGAAGCAGCAATGGGAGCGGCTGGTTTGACTTCCTCCCCCGGCCGAAGCCGGGGGATTCCCCTCAGCCTCGCGGCTGAGCCGCTGCGCGTGTGCGCTGCGGTGGGACGACTTCCTGCTTCACCGACGACCGCCCGCCCGGAGTGCTCCGTTGAGGTCTTACACCGTCTCCACAGGCTGCAACCGCCAGTCCGGCGGCCAGGATGTTGCGTGCCGCGTTCACGTCCCGGTCGTGGACTGCTCCGCAGTCGCACGCCCACTCGCGGACGTTCAGGGGCATCTTGTCGCGGATGGTTCCGCAGGCCGAGCACAGCTTGGAGCTGGGGAACCACCGGTCGATGGCCACCAGGTCTCGGCCGTACCAGGCGCACTTGTACTCCAGCATGGTCCGCAGCTTGCTCCAGGAGGCGTCCGAGATGACTCGGGACAGCTTCCGGTTCTTGAGCATGTTGCGGACGGTCAGGTCCTCGATCACGACCACTTGGTTTTCGCGGACGAGTCGAGTGGTGAGCTTGTGCAGGAAGTCCCTGCGACGGTCGGCGATCTTCACGTGCACGCGGGCCACCTTGACCCGGGCCTTCTCCCGGTTCTTCGAGCCTTTGGCCTTGCGGGACAGCTCCCGCTGGGCCTTGGCCAGTCGTTTCCGGTCCTTGCGTTCGGACTTTGGGTTGGTGATCTTCTCCCCGGTGGAGAGCGTCACCAGACTGGCGATACCGGCGTCGATGCCTACAGCCGTGTCGAGCGCGGGGAGGGGCTTGACGCCGGGGTCCTCGCACAGCATCGAGACGAACCAGCGGCCCGCGCCGTCCCGGCTGACGGTCACCGTGGACGGACTCATGTCCTCGGGCAGGGGTCTGGACCACGCGATGTCCAGCGGCTCGGCCATCTTCGCCAGCGTGAGCTGTCCGCCTCGGAAGCGGAACGCGGACGTGGTGTACTCGGCCGAGTCGCGAGACTTCTTCTTCGACTTGAACCGGGGGTACTTCGCCCGCTTTGCGAAGAAGTTGGTGAACGCCCCTTGCAGGTGCCGGAGAGTCTGCTGGAGCGGCACCGAGGAGACCTCGGTGAGGAACGTCAGCTGCTCGGTCCTCTTCCACGCCGTCAGCATCGCCGACGTGGCGTTGTAGTTCACGCGTTCCCCGCGCAGCGACCATGCCTCGGTCCGAGCCTGCAACGCCAGGTTGTAGACCTTCCTCACGCACCCGAACGTGCGCGAGAGCTCTGCCGCCTGTGCATCGGACGGATAGAAGCGGAACTTGTAGGCCCGCTTCACGTGAGTGGCTGCCGGTTCACATGATACGCCGTCAGCTTGTGACCATCTGCGGGTGATCACTTGCCGAGACGCCATACCGCCTTGGCAGCGGTCTGGCTTGCCCTGCTCCGCTACGCGGGAGCTTCGTTCCCTCCCCCGGCTGAAGCCGGGGGTATCCGCGAGAGATCTGATGACCGACGACACCGTGACCGGAACCCCGTCCGCCCCGGACGCCCCCGAACCGGCTCCGCCCGCCGCGCCTCCCGCCGCGCCTCCCGTCGCGCCGCCTGGCCCCGAGCAGCAGCCCGCCCCGCCCCGCCCCGCCTCCCGCCGCCTGCTGCGCGCGGGCGCCGCGACCGCCGCGGCGGCGCTGGTGGGCGTGGCGATCGGCATCGGCATCATCAAGACCCAGTACGACGAACCCGCCCCGGCCACCGCCACCGGCCCCACCGGCGCGCCAGCCCCGGCGGCGAGTACCACGCCGTTCGGCGCCAAGTCCAACGGCAGCCACTTCGGCTCGCTGCGCGACCTGCTGCTGCCCGTCCCGGCCGGCTACGAACTCGGCCCGGACCAGGGCGGCTACGGCAACGACACCGAGTACGGCACCGGGCAGCTGGCCGGCGAGCTGGAGGCCGAACTCCAGCAGATCCCCAAGGACAAGCGCGAGCAGCTCCGCTCCTACTGGGAGGGCCTGCACGTCAAGGGCACCGGCGTGCGGACCTACCGCAGCAGCGGGGACGACCTGGTGATCGGGCTTCGGCTGCGCCAGTTCAACCAGCAGGAGGTGCAGAAGATCAACGAGTACACCGCGGTGTTCACCGGCGACACCGGCATCTTCCGCGTCGGCCCGCAGATCCCCGGCCACCCCGAGGCGCACTGCTACCTGATGCCGGCGCCGCCGTCCGCGCCGATCGACCACCTGGAGTGCTCGGCCGCCGAAGGCGACCTCCTGGTGATCATGGAGACCGAGGGCTTGGCGCCGCTGCCCAAGGACAAGATCGTGGCCCTCTTCACCATGCAGCTCGACCGCCTCGCCCTCCCGGGAGCGTCAGTATGACCGACCAGCCCGCCGCCCCGCAGCCCGCGCCGGACCCGACCGCCCCGGCCCCGGCCGAGAGCCCGGCCGCCCCCGTCACCCCCGAGGCCGCGGAGGCCGTCGCGACCCCCGAGGCCGCGCAGACCCCCGGGGCGCACGAGACCCAGGAGACCCCCGAGGAGCAGGCCGCCCGGCGCACCCGCCGCCGCAAGGCCGCCGTGCGCTGGAGCTGCGCCGTCCTGGTGTTCGCCCTCGCCGGCACCGGTGCCGCGATGGCCGTCACCACCCCCGAGCGCACCGACATCCCCGGCCTGGCCACCGCGAACGACGGCCGCTACACCTTCCCGCCCCTGACCCTGCCGCCCCTGCCCTCGGGCAAGGCCACGCCGGGCGCCAAGGGCAAGGCGCTCCACTACGCGGACCTGCGCTACCTGCTGCTGCCCGCGCCCAAGGAAGCGGGCGGTTCCGTGACCGCGCCGGTCTTCCCGGTGCCCACCGCGCCCCCCTCGGCGTCGTCCTCCGCCACGGCCTCCGACGCCCCCTCGGCGAGCGCGAGCCCGACCCCCACGGCCTCCGCCACCCCTTCGGCGCCCGCCGGGACGGCCCTGGCCTCCTGGGTCCCCTGCGATGCGATCCTCGCCGAGCAGAAGGACCCGGCCAAGCTGCGCGTGCTGCTCCTGCAGAACGTGTGCCGGGCGGCCACCGTCCGGGAGTGGACGGCCTCCGACGGCACCCGCACCCAGATCCGGCTGCTGCGCTTCGGCTCCTCGGCGGAGGGCTGGGACACCTTCTCCAGCCTGCGCTCGGACAGCCCGGCCAAGGCCGCGCCCGACGCGAAGACCGCCCCCCACGACGACTGGGACACCGTCGACGGCGTCGACGTGACCCTCAAGGACTCCCCGGAGACCGCCGGCAAGGGGGCGCCGACCACCCGCCTGGCGTACCTGTCCGCCTCCGACGTCGTGGCCGTCATCACCATGACCAACCCCCAGGGCGTCCCCACCGCGGCGTTCCGTCAGGTCGTCACCCTCCAGTCCGACCTGCTCGCCTGACCGGCTCTCGGTCTCCTCAGCCCCGCCCGCCGGCAGCCCTGTCGGCGGGCGGTTCGCGTTGCGGCTCCGGCCCCGTTTGTCCCCGCCCGCGTGCCACCTCGCCCCGCCCGTACCCCACTTGGCGCGCCGGGGCCGGAACCCGCCAAGAGGAAAGGGTGACAAACCCGTGGTGATTCCCTTGCCGATTCCGGCGTGTCCCGGCTCGACGATCACGCGCCCGTTGCACACACGCCGCACAACCGGGCCAACAGACATGAGGGAATCGACAGATGAGTACACCGGAAGCAGGCCCACCGCGGCCGCCGCCACCCCCCAGGGTGCCAGCGGGCGCGGCGGTCGTCGGGTGCGTCAGGCGCGGTGGTACTGGACGGGGGAGTGGACCTCGCCGCCCAGCTCGGCGGCGGCGCGGCGGGCCCAGGACGGGTTGCGCAGCAGCTCGCGGCCGATCAGGACGGCGTCGGCGCGGCCGGAGGTGAGGATGTCCTGGGCCTGGGCGGGGTCGGTGATCAGGCCGACGGCGGCGACCGGCAGGCCGGCCTCGTTGCGTACCGCCTCGGCGAAGGGCACCTGGAAGCCGGGCACGGCCTCGATCCGGGCGTCGGGGACGAGGCCGCCGGTGGAGACGTCCAGCAGGTCCACGCCGTGCGCCTGGAGTTCCTTGGCGAGGCGGACGGTGTCCTGCGAGGTCCAGCCCTCGCGGCCGTCCTGCGGGTTCTCGGTGAGCCAGTCGGTCGCGGAGACGCGGAAGAACAGCGGCAGTTCCTCGGGCCACACCGCGCGCACCGCGTCGACGACCTCCAGGGCGAAGCGGATGCGGCCCTCGAAGGTGCCGCCGTAGGCGTCGGTGCGGTGGTTGCTCTGCGGGGAGAGGAACTGGTGGATCAGGTAGCCATGCGCGCCGTGGAGCTCGATGACCTGGAAGCCGGCGTCGAGCGCGCGCCGGGCGGCGTCGCCGAACTTCCGTACGATCTCGCTGATCTGATTGATCGTCAGCTCGTCCGGGGTGCTGTGCTCGGGGGAGAAGGCGGCGGCGCTGGGGGCGAGCGGCCGCCAGCCGTGCTCCTCGTCCGGGGCGAGGGCGCGACCGCGGTCCACCCAGGTCCGCTCGGTGGAGGCCTTGCGTCCGGCGTGGCCGAGCTGGACGGCGGGGACGGTGCCCTGCTCCTTGAGGAAGGAGGTGATCCGGCGGAAGGCCTCGACCTGGGTGTCGTTCCAGAGGCCGAGGTCGTACGGGCTGATGCGGCCCTCGGGGCTGACCGCGGTGGCCTCGACGATGATCAGTCCGGTGCCGCCGGCGGCCCGCGCCGCGAGGTGGGTGTAGTGCCAGTCGTTCGGGACTCCGGCGGCCTCGCCGGTCGGCGCGGCGCTGTACTGGCACATCGGCGGCATCCAGACCCGGTTGGGGATGGTCAGTTCCCGCAGGGTGTACGGGCTGAAGAGGTTGGTGCTCATGGTCGGACTCCCGGTGGGGTCGGCGGCGGGGGCGCCCGGCAATCGCTTGCAGGTGCGCTTTATATGTCATCACAATAGTTGCACGGGACGATAAAATCCAAGAGTTCCCCGCCCGCGGCCCCACCGCCCGGTCCGCCACAGCCCGCCTCAGCCCGCGGCGTCCAAGCGCAGGAGACCGCGGGCCCGGGCGGCCAGGCCGTCGGCGCCGCACTGGACGGCCAGTTCCAGGCCCCGGGTGAGCGCGGCCCCGGCCGCCGGGGCCGCGCCCAGCACCTCCCCCAGGTCCACCAGGGCGAGCGCGTGCTCGTAGCGGGCGGGCGAACGCTCCAGATGCCGGACCGCCTCCGCCAGCAGGTCGGCCGCGCGCGGCCGCCCGTGCACCGCGGCGCCGAGCCGCAGGGCGCTGCCGACGGCCGAGTCCGTCCCGGACTCCCGGGCCCGGCGGACCGCCTCCTCAGCGAGGCCACGGGCCCGCTCCGGCTGGTCGACGGCCACCGCGCGGGCCAGGTGCCCCAGCCACGGCGCCCACACCGTGTTGCGCCACCCGCGCGCGTCCAGGGCCGCGCCCGCGGCGGCCAGCGCCTCGGCCGCCCCCGACGCGTCGCCCCGGGCCAGCAGCAGCCGGCCGTACAGCGTGGAGGCGTCCGGCAGCACCATCACCGTCGGGTACGGCGGCCCGAAGGCGTGCTCACGCGCCAGCTCCAGGGCCTCGTCCAGCCGGCCGCGCGCCGCCAGGGTCTCGGCCAGCGCCCCGACCGCGTCCCAGTGCAGCGGGCTGCCCGGGCCGATCCGCTCGGCGATGCGCAGAGCCCGGCGCAGGTAGTCCTCCGCCTCGGTGAGGACACCGCAGCGGAACCGGAGCATGCCGGTCAGCAGGTAGGCGAAGCCGAGATGGCCGCCGCTCCACCCGGCCACCTCGTAGGCGCGCACCGCCTCGGTGAACAGCTCCTCCGCCCGGTCGACCCGGTCGGCGTACAGGTAACTGATGCCCAGGACCCCGGGCAGCTCGAAGCCCCAGGTGGTGTTGGTCCAGCCGAGACAGCGCGGCAGCCGGCCGCCCGGCAGCGCCGACTCGGCCAGGGCGATCACCTCCGCGCGGTCGCCGCCGCGCAGCGTGAGGTCCCAACAACGCAGCACGGCCACCGCGTGAGCCAGGCCGTCGTGCTCGAACACGGCCTCACCCGGGGCCGCCCCGTCCTCGACGGCGTCGGCGAAGGCCAGACTGACCGTGCCCAGCATCCGGGCGAACTCCGCGAGCCGCCGGGAGCGGCCCGGGCCGTCCTCGTCCTCGAACTGGAACGCGGCGAACATGAAGTGGGCGACCTCCAGCCGAAGCCGCCCGGGACCGGGCCGGGTGCGCGCGGCCTCCTCGGCACACAGCGCGGCCGCCTCGCCGAGCCGGTTGCTGTGGGCGAGCGCCTGGGCGAGCCGGAAGACCGCGTCCACCCGCAGCTCGGGGCCCAGCCCGTACGGCTCGGCGAGCGCCTGACGCAACTGGTTGACCGTGGTCGCCGGATCGGTGAGCAACGCCGAGCAGCCGAGTTCGTAGAGCACCGGGGCCCTGTCCTCATCGGCGGGCGGCTCACTGATGGCACGGCGCAGGCACCGCTGCGCCGCTTCGGGCGCGCCGATGGCCAGGTGCTCGCGGGCCGCCCGGCGTAGCTTGTCGACGATGGCGCCGTCCCCTTCGGGCAGGATCTCCAGCAGGTGCCGGGACGCCGCCAGCAGGCCGAGGCCGGCGTTCTCGACCTCGACGGCGGCGACTCCGTGCATCCCGGTCCGGGCGGCGGGCGACATCGACTGGTAGACCGAGGTGGCGACCAGCGGGTGGACGAACTCCAGCCGGCCCGACGGTGTGGCGGTCAGCACCTGGTGCCGGCGCAGCTCCCGGATGGACTGGGCGGCGGTCTCCGGCCCCTGGGCGCAGATGGCGGCGGCGAGGTCGGGCCGGACGTCGGTGTCCAGCACCGACGCCGCCCAGGCGAAGCGCAGCGCGGTCGGACCGAGCCGGTCCAGCCAGTGCCGCAGCGTCATCCCCCGTGCCGTGGCCGCGAGTTCGCGCAGCTGCCCGGTGCTCTCCTCGACCGGGTCGAGCCGCTGGTCGGCCACCTCGCGCAGCAGGGCGGCGGTTTCGTACGGGTTCCCGGCGGTGACCGCCCAGACGTGGCGGCAGAAGGCGTCCTCGGCCCGCGCGCCCAGGGCCGCGCGGACCAGGTGCGCGACCGAGGAGGGCTGCAGCGGCCGCAGTTCGTGTCTGCGGTCGGCCCGGTCGGTGAGACCGCGCTGCAGCGGCAGGGCGTCGTCGGGGAACTCGTCGCGGCAGGCGAGCACCAGCAGGGCCGGCAGCTCCCGGGCGCGGACCGCGAAGCCCGCCAACCAGCCGAGCGACTCCGGGTCGGCCCAGTGCAGGTCGTCCACGATCACCGCCACCGGCGAGCGGAGCTGGACGAGGCGGGTGAGGACGAAGTCCAGCCCGTCGCGCACCCCCTGCGGATCGAGCTGCCCACCGGGTGGCCGCAGTCCCGCCGCCGGACCGACGATCTCCTCCCACGGCCCGAAGACCTGCGCCCGCTCCGCGTCGGACAGGGCCGACAACACCGGCCGCACCAGCTGGCGCACCACGTGGAACGGCTCGTGGCACTGCCGCTGCCCGCCCCGGGCGAACAGCACCGTGCAGCCCGCGCGCTTCGCCGCCCGCCGCACCTCGGTCAGCACCGCGGTCTTCCCCAGCCCGGCCGCGCCGGTGTAGAGCAGCAGTTCCCCGAGCCCGGCGTCGGGCCGGGTGAGCGCCTCGATCGCCTGCGCGGCCGACCGGATCTCGGCCTCGCGCTCGTGTAGCGCAGGGCCCTCTCTCCCGGCCTCGTCGCCGCCCTCGGCCTTCCCCTCGGCCACGCGTCTCCTCCAATTCGCCCCGCCAGGGCCGTCGTTGCAGAGGGCCGAGGCTACTGCTGATCGGTCGGCTCCGGTACGGGCTTGACAAAGCCGCCCCACGTCCACCCGGGCGGTGCGCGACCACCTCCTGCCGCTGCTGCGCGAGCGCGGCGACCTGCCCTGGAGAACCCGTTGGAGAACCCGTTGGAAAACCCGTTGGCCCCCGTCCACCCGGACCGTGATACTCGCCTGCCGGTGCGGACAGAGGGGGAGCGGGCGGGCGTGGAGGTCTTCGAGTGCAGGCGGTGCGGCACGGCGCTGACCGCGCCGGTGTCGCGGGTCGCGTTTCCCGTCTACGCCGGCCTCTCCTACGGCAACGGCCACCCCATGCCCGTCCTGATGGAATCGGGCACCTACGCCGTCGATGAGGACCCGGCCGGAGAGTCCTTCTCGATCGTGATCGCCCCCGGAGACGCCCACGGCACCGCCCTGATCCAGCGGCGTGAGCCCGGCGCCTGCTGCGGCATCGACGGCCGGTACGGCCCGAACCTCACCTGCGTCGGCTGCGGTCGGAAGGTGGCGACCAGGATCGACGACTGCTCCCTGTGGCAGGCCACCTGGCTGAAGCCGGCCACCGTGCGCCCCGTCCCCGCGGGCCCGGCCCGTCCGCTCGCCGACTGGGCGTCACTCACCGCACCGTGGCGCGCCACCGCGCCGTTGGAGGCGGACGGGGAGTGGAGCATCCGCTGGGAGGCGGAGGCCTCCGTGACGCTGGCCCACCTGGTCCACGCCGCGCAAGGCGCGCCCGTCGCCTTCTCCGGCGGCCCGCTCGCGGATGCCTTCCGCAGGCTCCTCGGCGAGCTGACGCCCCCGACGGACCGCCCGGCCCGCCGTGCGGTCCTGGTCGGACCGGGCCTGCCGCTGCCCGCCGCCCTCCCGGACATCGCCGTGGTCCCGTACCACCCCCAGACCGGCGAGCCCTGGCCCACGCCGCCGGGCGTGGCGGCCGTGCCGCTGGCCGCTGACTTCTGGACGTACCTGGCGTTCCACAACGAGCGCCCGCTCAGGCCCGTTACCGGCGGGCTGCCCCCGGGCGTCGAACGCGACGACCCCCTCCCGCTCCACCCCCGGCGCCCCCTGCTGCCCGTGCGGAGGGCCTACCTCCACACCCTGAAGCGCCTGGACCCCGCCCTGGTCAAGGAATCCGACCTCTGGTGAGCCGACGGCGGCGCCGCCTTGGCCGTACGCGCGGAAGCCGGCGCGGCACCCAGCGCCGTCCCGAGCGTCTCCTCGGCCCACAGCACGCACACCAGCAGCCCCAGCGCCGTCGTCCCGGCAGCGATGAGCATGGTCGGCCCGGTGCCGAGCCCGGACAGCGACAGCGGCAGGAGGTAGGTGCCGACCGCCGCGCCGATCCGGCTCACCGAGGTGGCCACGCCTACGGTGGTGGCCCGGATTTCGGTCGGGAAGAGCTCGTTGGGTTGACTTCCGCTCTCCGGTCGAGGGGCCGGAGATTCCTACCACGATCGTCTGACCGTCTCGGTGGGTTCCTGCTTCTTCGCGCTGCGCCGGGACGAGTCCCGGTCTTACCTGCGCTCGACAGGCTGTCACCGCCAGTCCGGCGGCTTTGGCGATGTTGACGGCGGCGTTCACGTCCCGGTCCAGCCACGCCCCGCACGCCTGGCATTGCCACGTGCGGACGTGAAGGGATTTGGGGCCGTCTTTGACGCCGCAGGCGGAGCACACCTGGCTGGTGGGCTCGAACCGGCCGATCCTGATCAGGGTCCGGCCGAACTCAAGTCCTCCTACAGCAACAACGGTGGTACTTGCGTCGAGGTAACAGCGGACTTTCCCGGCGTGGCGCCTGTCCGCGACTCGAAGGATCCTCAGGGGCCGGCCCTCGTCTTCCCGTCCGAGGCCTGGGAGTCGTTCGTCGCCGCTGCCCGCAGCGGCGAGTTCGGCGACGTCTGAGTCGAGGCTCGCAACCGTAGACCCGGACCGCAGCCACTGCGGTCCGGGTCTACGGGCGTCTACCCGGGTCTACGGGCGTCTACGGGGTGCCGCGCCCCGTCCCGCCCTCGGCCGGCTCGTCGTAGGAGGAGGTGCCCGCGTCCAGGAGTGGCTCCTGGGTCCTGAGGTGCGTCGGCCCCGGGGGGAGAACCGGGACCGGCGCGCGGAGTGTTATCACACCGGGGTGCCCGGAACCAGGGTGAACCCTGAGCCGCAGGCAGCCGCCAGGTTCGACGCGTCGAACGGCGTCGCGGTGATGTTGCAGACGGCCTCGTAGATCTTCCCCTCCTCGCTCTCCACGTTGAGGAAGAGCTTGTTGGGGATGTTTGCGCCGCTCTCGGTGGCGGACACGCTGGTGTCGATCACACACTTCGGGGCACCGGGGATGACGTCGACGTCCACCCATACTCCCGGGTTCCGGCTGTCGTTGAGGAAAGCCTCGCCCTTGCGGCTCGTAGCCAGGCGGAACTCGGTGTCCGAGAAGGTTCCGAAGTCCACGACGTCGGAGCTGAAGCCTCGCTGTTCCCGGGCGCAGTAGTGACCGCCGCCTCCGTTGCCGCCCTGCCGGTCCGCCGAGTGCCCGGACGGGAGTCCGGGAGCGGTGGAGTTGGTTCGAGCTGTCGAGTCCATGCCGCCCTGGGCGACCGCGGGCGAGGCAAGGAGGATCCCGGCGACCACCGCTCCGGTCACCGTGGACAGGCGTCTGAAACCGTACTTCATTCGTGAATCCCTTTCCTTGGAGGGGTGCGACGCCTGCCCGGCAGTTCCAAGGAAGTTCTCCGACCGGTTCACCGTCGGTGCGATCTCACTGCGATCGACTTCCAGTGGGCTTCGGAGGTTTCATGGAATCAGGCCGCAGCCCTTCTGCCGGGCACAGACTGCACACTCGAATGAAGTCGATGATCCCCAAGAATGGCGCGCGGGAGTTCACGCCATGCCGGAGCCATCGCTCGCAGGGGGGCACGGCGTTGCCCCCGAACGGATCAAGCGTCCGCCGCTGCGGGGTGCGTGGCGGCCCGGGCTCCCCGGTGTCCCCGCGCTGCTCGTCGTACGAGGAGGTACCCTCGTCCAGCAGCGGCTCCTGCGTCTTGAGGTGCGCCGGGGCCAGCGCCCGCAGCGCGTGGTAGCCGGTGATGACGACCAGCGTGCCCAGCGTGATGCCGCTGAGGCTGAAGGTGACGCCTGACCGGCACTGCCACCCACCGCGACGCGCAGTTCCGCCACGCCATCACCCGACTGCTGCACTGGGCGAAGCGGTGCGGGGTGAGGGCGATCGGTCTGGAGAACCTGGACTTCACCGCCGAGACCACCCGCGAGAAACACGGCCGCAGGAAGCGGTTCCGGCAGTTCGTCTCCGGTATCCCCACCGGCCAACTCCGCGCCCGGCTCGTCTCCATGGCCGCGGAGCTGGGCATGGTCATCGTCGCCGTGGACCCGGCCTACACCTCCCAATGAGGGCGCAGCACCGGAAGCCGCTCACGACGCCCAGTCAGCCCAGCCGCACGATGCCGCGAGCATCGCGATCGGGCGACGCGCCCTCGGGCACCCGATCCGGCGACGGACGGCACCGCCCCACGGCGACCGGAGCGATCGTCGTGGGCATCGGACCGTTCAGGCCTCATCGGGCGCCCGGGGGCGTGAGGAGGCCCGCCGCCCCGTCACGGACCGGGCGCACGATGCGCGCAGCCGGACGAGGACCACGAGAACGGGGGCGACCGGTCGGGCATCCACCACCGTTCGGGATGCACGCAGTGATCAGACCCGAGTCCAAGACTCACTCCTGATCACTTGATTGGAACGGTGCACTACCCGGCGACGTCATCGCGGGGGCGGTGCTGGGCTCGGCGTGCGCGTCGCTGGTGCCGGCGATGGGTCACAAGGGGCTCGTATCCGGCGGGCGCGGCTGACGCGGCCGCCGCGATCAGCTGGCGTGAACAAGTTCCGTACAAAGCAAGGCAGTTGACGGGTCCATCACCACATCCCCCACGCTGGGCGACACCGACCACGCACTCCACACACCCGGTCGGTCCGTGTCCACCGGAAGGGGTCCCCTCGCATGCGCCGAACCTTCGCCGCGTTACTGACCGCCCTGCTCGCCCTGGTGGGTGTCGCCGTCCTGCCGTCCGTCGCGCAGGCCGACACCCCCCGGCAACTGCACCACCGGCCGAGGTGCCGGGATAGCCACCGCGAGCTGCGGCAACGTCCCGGCCGGCACCGTCTGGCACGTCGAGACGGTCTGCTTCTACGTCGTCCAGACCCAGCCGATCACCTACTGGGTCGCCGGTAACACCGTGGTCGGCGACGGGACGTCCACGTCGGTCTGCCGTCCCGGTGACATCGCCACCGACACCATCCGCCCGGTCGTCATCGGCATGCAGGGCAAGCAGGGCCGTCTGGTCGGCTACGGCGGCAGTTGCGTGGACATCGCCCACGGCAGCACCAACATCGGCACCCCGGTGCAGATCTACGACTGCAACGGCACCGGCGCCCAGTGGTGGACCCTGGGCCTGGACAACTCCGGGCGCGCCCTCGGCAAGTGTCTGAACGTGGTGTGGGGCAGTCCCGACAGCCCCAACGGCACCAAGGTCGAGATCTACGACTGCGTCGGCAGCCAGGGCGAGCAGTGGGTCCCGCAGCCCGACGGCTCGCTGAAGAACGTGCTGACCGGCAAGTGCCTGGACGAGCTCGGCTTCAACACCGCCAACCGCACCCAGCTGGGCATCTGGGACTGTAACGGCCTGGACAACCAGAAGTGGGTCCTCACTCCCTGACGCTCGTGGAGCGCCTTTCGGCGGGCCCGCCTCCCCGGAGAGGCCGGAACCCGTCGAACGGCGCGCCCCGGCTCCGTCCGGCCGTCAGCACCGTCCGGGCAGGAGCGTCGTGGCCGTCGTGGCGGGGTGGGCGGGCAGGGCGCGCAGGGCCGCGTGGGCCGCCGCCTCACCCTCGCCGTACTGGTGGGCCCGGGCGGAGCGCAGGGCGGCGTCGAGGTGGAGCGCGGCCTCCTCCGGGCGGCCGGTGGCGGCGAGCGCGCGGCCGTAGAGGGTCTGCAGGACGACCCGGCGGGTGACCGGGAAGGGCGGGTCGGCGAGGGCCAGGCCGCGGGCGGCGTGGTGGGCGGCCTCCTCGGGGTCGCCGGCCGCCAGGCACTGGTCGGCCAGGTGCTGGCGGGCGAGGGCGACGAGGTCGGCGCGGTCGGCCAGTTCGGCCAGCGCGAGGGCCTCGGTCAGCAGGCCGTGCACCCGGGCCCGTCCGCCGTACCGCGCGCCGCGGCCGTACCGGGCGAGGGCGACGGCCAGGTTGGTCAGGGCGACGGCCTGCGCGGTGCGGTCGCCGGCCAGGGCGGCGAGGCCGGGGGCCTGCTCCAGGTGGGCGAGGGCCTCCTCGGGCCGGTCCTCCTCCAGCAGGACCCAGCCCAGCAGCGCGCGGGCGCGGGACTGGGCGCCCGGGTCCGGGTCGGCCTCGGCGGCGGCCAGGCCGTGTTCGAGCAGCGGCACCCAGCCGTCCCGGACCTGCCACACGATCAGCGGCCACTGCAGGAGCACCAGGCGCCAGGCCCGGTCGTGCAGTCCGGCCGAGACCGCCGCCTCCACCGCGCCGCGCAGGGTGTCGCGTTCGGCGGCGTACCAGGCGAGCGCGCCCGCCCGGTCCGGGAACGGCCGGACCTCGACGGGCTGCCGGGCCCCCGGCGGGGGGACACAGCACGGCTCGCTGCCCGGCTCGGCGGCGGCGCACGCGGCGAGCAGGGTGTTCACCAGGTGGTCGAGCAGGCGGGGCAGCGCCTCGGCGTCGTCCTCGCCCGGGCGCAGCGGCAGGCTGCGGGCGTAGAGGCGGACCAGGTCGTGCAGGGTGTAGGCGTCCCGGCCGATCTCGACGACCAGGTGGGCGGTGGCCAACTGGCCGAGCGCGCCCGCGGCCTGGGGCAGTGCGCTGCCGGCCAGCGCGGCGGCGGTGCGGCTGTCGAGGGTGGCGCCGGTGTGGGTGCCGAGCCGGTGGAACATCCGGCGGGCCGGCTCGGGCAGGTGCTGCACGGTCAGCGCCAGGGCGGCCGCGACGCTGGTGTCCTCCACGTCCAGCAGACCCAACCGGCCCTGCTCGTCGGCCAGTTCGTCGGCCAGGGCGGCCAGGCCCCGGGTCGGGCAGGTGGCGACCCGGGCCGCCGCCAGGCGCAGCGCCAGCGGCAGCCCGTCGCACAGGGCGGCCAGCCGGGCGGCGGCCGCGGGCTCGGCCGAGACCAGCTCCCGGCCCAGGGTGTCGGCCAGCAGGGTGACGGACTGCGGCGCGGACAGCTCGGCCAGCGGGACGGGCCGGGCGGCGTCCGAGGCGACCAGGCCGCCGAGCCGGTCGCGGCTGGTCACCACGGTGACGCAGCCCTCCCCATCGGGCAGCAGCGGGCGGACCTGCTCGGAGGTGCGCGCGTTGTCCAGGACGATCAGCATCCTGCGCCCCGCGGTCAACTCCCGGTAGCGGGCGGCCATCGCCTCGGGGGAGTGGGGCATTTGCTCGGCCGGCAGACCGAGGGCGAGCAGCAGCTCGCGCAGCACCGCGGGGGTGGAGCGCTCGGGCAGCGGGCTGTGCCCGCACAGGTCGACGAACAGCCGCCCGTCGGGGAAGTCCGCCTGCCGCCGGTGGGCCCAGTACACGGCCAGGGTGGTCTTGCCGACCCCGGCCCCGCCGGCGACCACGGCGATCGCCCCGGGGGAGGCGGTGGCCCGGTCGAGCGCGGCCAGGTCCTCCCGGCGCCCGGAGAAGCCGCGGGGGCGCCGGGGGAAGGGCCAGGGCGCGGGCGACGGCGGGGCTTCGACGGCCGGGGCGGGCGGGGCGTCGGAGCGCAGCAGCGCCTCGTGCACCCCGGCGAGTTCCGCCCCCGGGTCGATCCCCAGCTGCTCGGCCAGGGCCCGGCGGGTGCGGTGGAACCACTCCAGGGCCTCCGAGCGCCGACCCGCCTGCCCGAGCGCCGTCATCAGCGCCGCCACCAGCGACTCCCGCAGCGGGTTGAGCGCCGCCTCGGTGCCCAGCGCCCCGGCCGCCGCCCCGTGGTTGCCGAGCCGCCCGTACGCGCGCGCCAGCTCCTCCACCGCCGCGAGCCGCAGTTCCTCCAGTGCCTGCGCCGCGCACCGCAGCGGCAGGCTCGGCGACGTCCCGGCCAGCGCCGGCCCCCGCCACAGCCCGAGCGCCTCGCGCAGCGCCGCCACCGACTCGCCCGCGTCCCGGGCCGAGCGGGCCGACCGTACGAGGTGCTCGAACCGCCCGGCGTCCACCGCCGAGTCGGGCACCCGCAGCAGGTACGCGCCGCCGCCGGTCACCAGCTCGACCCCGCCATCGGCGGCCCCGTGCGCGGCCAGCAGCGCGCGCAGCCCCGACACGTGGTTCTGGATGACCGTGCGCGCGTGCCGGGGCGGCTCCTCGTCCCACATCGCCTCGGTCAGCCGCTCGACCCCCACCGGCACGCCCGGGTTCAGCAGCAGCATCGTCAGCAGACTCCGGCGCTTGACCGACCCGACCGCGAGCTCCCGCCCCTGCGCGGCCACCACGGCCACCGAGCCCAACAACCGGAACTCCACCCACGCCCCCACCGCGCCACCAGCAAATATGACAAGCATATGGCGGCGGGCAACCTCCGTTCCTTGAGAGGTCAGTGAATCTCAGGGATTTGCCCATGACTGGGCAAGGTCCTCGTCTGATCCGACGTGGAGGGCCGGTGCGAGGTAGACGCTTCGTACCACCCGGGCCGCCCCGGCATGCCGCAGCAACGCACGACCCTGACGCTCCGTCGGGTCGAGCGCAAAGCGGTACGCCTGCGTCACGATCACCAGGCGACCGTACCGCCCGCCACCGACAGCCAGGCGAAATGCCCGAATTGTTGGCTACCCCCGCCCGCCGCGCCGGGACCGGCACCGCCACCCTGGACGCGCCGATACCCGAGCGGATGTACTGCGATCTCCGCAAGGGCGTCACCAAGGACGTCACCGGGGAGGGGAACCGATGCTCACCGACACCTCGACCAGCGCGGGCAGAGCGGTCCTGCTCCACGACCGCCACCCCACACTGAAGGAACTCACCGACACCGCACACCTGCTGGCCGCCCGCCATCCGCACCTGTGCCGGGTGCGCACCCTCGGCACCTCCCGCGCCGGCCGGCCCCTGCTGCTCCTGTCGATCGGCCACGCCGCGGACAACGTGCTCGTCGTCACCGGCGCCCACGCCGACGAGTTCCCCGGCCGGTCCGGCCTGGTGGAACTGGCCCACCGCATCCTGGCCCACCCCGCCCTGCGCGAATCGACGGCCTGGCACCTCCTGCTCTGCCTCGACCCCGACGGGGCCGGCCTGGCCGAAGGCGGCCACCGCGCCCGGACCCTGCCCGAGTACTTCACGCACTACTTCCGCCCCGCCGCCGAGGAACAGCCCGAATGGGCCCCGGCGATCGGCGGAAGGCTCCCGGAGAGCCGGATCCTCCTCGACCTGATCGACGAACTCCGCCCCTGCCTCCAGTTCTCCCTGCACGGCTCGGACGTCGGCGGAACCTTCGTCCAGGCGACCCGCGACCCGGCCGCCCTCGCCGAACCACTCGCCAAGTCCGCCACCGACCTCGGCATCCCGGTCGAAACCGGCTGCTACGACACCTTCTCGCTGCACGCCTCGGGCCCCGGCGTCTTCCTGATGAAGACCCACCACATCGATCGGCAGGAGACCACCACGGGAGCACTGACACCGCCCCACCCCGACCGGCGCGAGGACACGGGGGGCGCCCGCGCCAGCACCTGGTTCGCCCCCCAGCGTTACGGCGGCGCCACGGTCGTCATCGAGACACCGGCCTGGACCAGCGACCACCTCGCCGACACCCGCCCGGCCCACGACGCCCGCCCCCGCCTGACCGCCTGTGCCGACCAGCTGCGCGACCGGGGCCGACTGCTCACCGAACTGCTGGACACCGCCCCGCCCCATCCGGACGACACCGCCCTGCTCAGGGCCGTGCGCACCCCGCTGACCGCACTGCGCCAGCTCGCCGACGAATGGGACCCGCGGGCCGGCGGACAGGACCTCCTGCGCCCGGGCCTGATGACCCGGGCGAAGCTGGCCGGCATCGAACTGTGGGCCCACCGCATCCCGGTCCGCACCGCCGCCATGCTGCGCCGCGCCCTCGACCCGTCCGACGCCCGCCCCGACCGCCTCCTGCGGGACTGGTGTGCCCAGTACCAGCGGCGCTTCCAGCCGACCTGGCTGCCCGTCGGACGCCAGGCGGACCACCAGGCGAACACCGTCCAGGCCGCCACGCAACTCACCCCTCTCCGCACGCGCCGGTAGGCGCGAGGCGGGCCGAGCACCCCTCGTCCAGTCAACCGCCCCGCCGGGCCTTCAGGCCACGGGTTTGCCGCGGTCGGCTCCACCGACGCGCCCCTGCCAGCCAGGGGCTCCGTATGTCGAATGCGCCGAGGCCCCGGTCTCACTTGAGCTGCGCGGGGAGTTCACCCGCGGCGCGACCGTGACCGACCGGTACGGTTTCACCGGACGCACTCCCCGACGCCAACGCGGCAACCCGCCTGGACGCCGAGCGATTCCGGGACGTCTTCAGGAAGGCGCTCGCCGCTCCGGGCTGACCCGCTGACACCCATGGAGGCTGACCCGCCGTGCACGCTTCTCCCGGACCGACCCCCGGCCCCCGTCTGCTCACCGCACTGGCCGGAGCCCAACTGCTGGTGGCGCTCGACTTCTCCATCATCTACGTCGCGCTCCCCGACATCGGGGGGAGCCTGCCGATCGCGTAGTCGGGGATGCCGGAGGTGACGACCGACCCGGCGGCGACGATCGCGCCGTGGCCGATCCGCACCGCGGGCATGACGGTGGTGCGGTATCCCAGCCACACGTGGCCATTGTGTGGTCGCGGCAGCTGCCGGAGGGAGCGGCACCGTCCACGGTGACCAGCGGTTTGAGGAGCACCACCCGCGGCTGCTCGGGGAAGGGGTGCAGCACGGTCGGGTCGGAAACGGCGGGGATCACGCGGGCGCTCGCTTTCGGGACGACGGGACAACGGGAACGCAACACTCCCTGATTCACTACGGGCCGCCACCCGCCCCGCGAATTACCGCCCCCGCCGCGCGTCGGCCCACAGTTGATCACCGGACGCTCCGTCGGCATCATGGGGGCATGGGGGAAGAACGCTGTGACCACGGGTTGATCATCGGGCAGTGCAGTGACTGCAAGCCGGCGCCCGAGGGCCTGAAAGCACAGGTGTGGATCACCAAAGGCGGATCGGTGTTCCACCGTACGCCGGGGTGTGAAGCGCTCGCGGACGGGCAGGACCGCGCCGCCCGCCTCGGCCTTGAGCTGCACCAGCCGACCCTGGTCTCGCTCACCGAGGCCATGGCCCAGGGGAGGGGCGCCTGCATCCCCTGCTTCCCCAAGTACAGGCCGAACGCCACCACCTCGGGGAGCGATTGAGGTCGGGGCGTCGCGGCCCGGCGTTTCGGCTCTGGCGTGATCAGCAGGCCGTCGGGCGGGCCAGCGCCAGTTCGGTGCTGGTCTCCCGGCGGGTGGCTCGGCGGGCCGAGCGGTCGGAGACCAGACCGGCGATCGCGGCCTGGGTCCCGGCAAAGAACACCAACTGGTGTTTCGGGCCGGCTCCTTCGGCGCGCCGCCGATCGCCACCACGTCGCTGGGCTAGAGTCTCGCGACAGCCGGATTGGCCGAGCCGTCCGTCCAAACATGTGACCGTCACGTGACCGACTTCGGCCCTCGGCTGCTCGGCTTATTGTCCCGGGGTTCCACTGGGAAGTGGATTGGACTCAGCAGGTACTGCGCCCGCTCGGGGCTCGGCCGGTTGGCCAGCCTGGTCACGATGGCCGCGCGCAGCTCGCCGATCAGCTGATCCAGCTCCGCCGGACTGAGCCAGAGCGCATGTTGCCGGTAGCCCACTTGGTCGGCCACCGGGTCGGCCTGCTCGCGGTCGAGATAGGCGTTGAACTCGGCCAGCAGGGCCGTCATCGCGGTGGCGAAGGCGCGTCGGTGGTCGTCGGGGGCCAGCGATCGGATGGTCTCGGGGCTGATGACGGCTCGGTCCTGGCGCAGCCGGTAGTGCCGCTGTACCGCGCCTCGCACCCTCTGCTCTTCGGCCACCTCCAGGATTCCGCCGGCCACCAGCAGGTCGATGTGCCGATAGACGGTGGCTTTGGAGGCCTCGGGGATGCGCGTACAGAGCTGAGCAGTCGTCAGCAGCCGCCCGCCACCCATCGCGTGCACGATCCGCAGCCGGATGGGGTGGGCGAGCAGTTCCAGGGAGTCCATGCCCAAACCTTCTCATGACTGCTACCGTTCTCAAATGTGAGAATTAATGAGGGAAGGGCGCTGGAGGTCACGGGGGGCTTCGCCGCACTGCTGCGGACGGAGTCGTTCGCCGAGATCGTCGAGCAGTTCGCGCCACCGCTGCGCGCTGCCGTCAACGCCGAGGCGCTGCAGCTCGCGTGGGCGGCCGAGGCCACCGGACGGGGCGGGATCACGGCGATCGGAGAGCCGGTGAGCGAGCCCGGCGAAACCGGTCCGGTGCGCGTGCGCATCCCGGTGACGTGTGCGAACGGCAGCTTCACCGTGGTCACGTCGATCGGTGGTGACGGCCTGCTGCACGGCCTGCGGCTCGCCCCGGACGGCGACGCCGAGTGGCAGCCGCCGCACTACGCGGACCCGGCCCGGTTCACGGAGCGGGACGTCCTGCTCGACACCGGACCGCTCGCCGTGCCCGGCACGCTGAGCCTGCCCGTCGGCCCCGGGCCGTGGCCCGCCGCCGTGCTACTCAGCGGTGGCGGTGCGTTCGACCGGGACGAGAGCATCGGCCCCAACAAGCCGCTCAAGGACCTCGCCTGGGGACTCGCCACGCGACAGGTGGCCGTGCTGCGCTTTGACAAGGCGACCTTCGCACACCCGGACCGTCTGCCGCCGGACTTCACCATGGCCGACGAGTACCTGCCGCATGCGCTTGCCGCCGTCCAACTGCTGCGGCAACAGCCCGAGGTGGCCCCCGACCGGATCCACCTGCTCGGCCACAGCATGGGAGGCAAGGTGGCGCCCCGGATCGCCGCCGCCGACCCGTCTATCGCCGGGCTGGTGCTGCTCGCCGCGGATGCCCAGCCGATGCACGAGGCGGTCGTCCGGGTGGCGCGCTATCTCGCGGCGCTCGCCCCCGGTCCGGGCGTGGACGAGGCGGTGGAGGCGCTGACCCGGCAGGCCGCGCTGGTGGCCGGCTCCGAACTCACCCCGGACACGCCGTCGGAGCTGCTGCCACTCGGGCTCTCCGCCCCCTACTGGCTCGACCTGCGCGCGTACGACCCGGTGTCCACGGCAGCTGGACTGGCCTGCCCGATGCTGATCCTGCAAGGCGGGCGGGACTACCAGGTCACCGTCCCCGACGACCTGACGCGCTGGCAGGCCACCCTGGCGGACCGATCCGAGGCGGTGATCCGGATCCACCAGGATGCCAACCATCTCTTCTTCCCCGGCCGCGGCCGCCCCACTCCGGCGGAGTACACGCGACCGGGGCACGTCGAGCCAGCGGTGGTGGACGAGATCGCGACCTGGCTGGTGCGGCGCTAGAAAGGGTCCGGGCCGTCAGCGCACCGTGCCTTGAGGTCACGAGAGGCCAGCGAACCCAGGTGCGCGCCGACCAGCCTGAGCACCTTCTCATCCTGCGGGGTGAGGCCCTTGAGCCGGTCGCGTATCGACACACCCGAGGGGCCGAGAGCGACGAACGGTGCATCAATCGCGCGGAGCTGTTTCTTGTCACTCACCAGCGGCAGCCGTCTCCGACCGGCGTCGACGGGCGCATTCTTGTCGGCTTTCCTGTCCAACCGCCCGACCCGGCCGGCGAAGCGGTGCTGGAGGACCGGCTTCCGGGCGCTGCCGCCGTTCACCGGGCCGGCGGCCGGCGGCGGGGCCCCGGCGCAGGCGCCGCCGCAGCGGCGGCGTGGTGGAAGCGGGGGAACTGAACCCGGGTCCCCGCCCGTCCCCGCGCGGGCGAATCGTCAGGCGGTCGGGGAATTGCCGGCCGGCGGCGCCCGCTGAGGTCCCGTCAGGCAGAGCCGGTGGCCGTCCTCAAAGCCGGTCGTAGACGGCGGACAGCCGGTGCAGCACCTCGGCGGCCCGGTCGAGGGCGTCGTCGTCGTAGTCGTCCAGGTCGGTGTGCAGGGCCTCGGTCAGCGCCCGCTGGCGCTGGTCGTGCCGGGCCCGGCCGACGTCGGTGAGGGCGACCAGGACGGAGCGCTTGTCCTCGGGTTGGCGGGTGCGGGTGACATAGCCGGCCGCGACCAGGCCGTTCACCAGCTGGGTGGTGGCGGCGCCGGTGGTCTCGGTGCCGGCGGCGAGCTGACTGATGGTGAGGGGGCCCTGTTCGGCCAGGGTGCGCAGGGCCCGGGCGTGGGTGAGGGAGAGGGCGCCCTGGGTGCGGGTGGCGCGTCCGCGCAGCCGGGCGTCGGCGGCGCTGAGGCGGTAGGCGGCGCGGGCCAGGCGGTCGAGCGCCTGGGCGCGGTCGGCGGTGGGTGGCGGCTCGGCCATGGTCGGTCCTTCTCCTCGGCGGGTTGACAGCAGCCTAGCCTCAGTACTTAATAGCTAAGTACTTATTCAATAAGTACTTATCTCAAAGCTCGGAAGGAGACCCTCATGACCATCCGTTCGACCGGCCAGAGCTGGGCCCTGGACATCGCTCCCGGGCGGCCGCCACCGACCGCCGCCTGGCCGCGCTCGCCGCCTTCGAGGCTGTCGCGGGGGACTTCGCGACGATCTTCGAGCGCGCCCAGCCGACCTTCAAGAACAACTACATGTACATGGCCGGGTACACCGACGAGGAGGCCTTCGACCGCGACCTGGCCCACCGGATGCCGCTGGGCGACCTGGTGGCCGACATCAACTGCCCGGTGCTGTACGGGATCGGCGAGTTCGATGAGCTCACCGGCCTCGGTCGGGCGCTGGAGAGCTTCGAGCGCATCCGGGCGCCGAAGGAACTGCGGGTCTACGAGGGCGAGTTCCACCCGCTCGGGGGAGTGGCGGCCGAGGTGTTCCGGTTCGGGGCGGAGTGGCTGGAGCGGGCCCTCGCCGGGGAGTTCGCCGCCCCCGGACGGGACGTGCGGCACTACGTCCACCGCGGCGGCCGCACCACCGACGGCGGCGCCGACCCCACCTGGTGGCTCGGCGCCGCCCCGGCCCGGCTCGCCGAAATCCGGCGGGGCTGAGCCGGGCGGCGGCCGCCGGCGCGCCGGCGGCGCCGTGCCTGGCGGGTGCCGGCACTCCTTGCGGTGACCGCCTCCCTTCCTATGCCTGGAAGGGCCCCTCCTCGACGAACAGCCGCAGCAGCCGGGCGAAGGCCCGGGCGTCCGCCGCAGGCCAGGACGCGAGGGAGCCCTCGATGCGGGCCGCCAGGCGCTCTCGGGTGGCCCGCACCACGCCCTGCCCGGCGTCGGTGAGGACGAGCAGGGTGGCGCGCCGATCGCCGGGGTCGGCCTCGCGCCGCAACAGGCCGGCCTCCTCCAGCCGGTCGGCGCGGCGGGTCACGGTGGTGCGGTCCAGCCCGGTCTCGCGGCCGAGGTCGGCGGCGCTGCACGGGCCGGTGCGGGCCAGGCCGCTGAGCACCGGATAGGTGAGCTCGTCGACGGCCTCGCCGAGGCCGTCGACGAGCTGGGCGTGCAGGCCGGCGCGGGTGCTGCGCCGCAGCAGCAGCCCCAGGGCCTCGGCGATCTCATGTCCCGTCGGATTCGTCACCCCTCCAGATTAGCGTGCGCCGAGCACGCTTTTCATGTACCGTGAAATGCGTGCTTCAGGCACGCATCTTCCCGCTCCACCCACCCATCCACCGGAGGAACCCCATGCACCGCACCGACATCAGCACCGCCCTCACCGACCTCCTCCTCACCCCCGGACTCGACCTCAACGAGGCCGCCGACCGGCACTTCGCCCCCGACTACCGTCAGCGCACCGACGGCCGCTGGAACGACCGCCAGCAGTTCCTGGCCCACATCGCCCACCTGCGCACGATCGTGGCCGGCGGCTCGATCGAGGTCCACGACGAACTCCTCGACGGCGACCGCTACGCCGACCGCCACACCATGACCGTCGACAAGACCGACGGCTCCACCGTCCGCATGGAGGTCTACCTCTTCGCCGAGTTCGCCCCCGACGGCCGCTTCCGCCGCGTCGAGGAGACCACCCTCATGCTCGAAGGCGCCGAGCACGACCGGAACATCGGCAGCGCCCGCTGAACCTCTGACATCCTCCCCGCCCCGATGGGCGGGGATTCCCCCGCGCCTGCGGCACGGACACCCGTGGGGCGCAGGTCGCCGAGGTGGGTTCCCCGTTCAACGGGCCGTGCCCGGCGTGGGATCGCCACGCCGGGACTTGCGGCCCTCCATGGGCGTTCAGCCCCCACGGCGGCCCGGATGGTCTGACGCCGCGCAGCCGGGAACGGCCTCAGCCTCAGACCTCAGGGGAGCGTGGCGGCGAGGAAGTCGCGCCAGGCGGCGTGTACCCGCCCGGCGGGGAAGCCGTCGCTGCCGTGGTTGTCGTCGTCGTTGCCGTCGGCGAGGAGGTCCAGCAGCAGGCCGCGCAGGACGGCGAGCACCACGGTGGCGTTCACTCCGGTGCCGTCGAGGACGCGTTCCAGCGGCGGCAGCCACTCCTGCAGCGAGGCGGTGCCGAAGTCCAGCCAGGGCTCGCAGCGGTCGAAGGCGCGGACGTACCCCTCGAAGAAGAGCCGCAGCGCGCCCCGGCGCTCGGGCCTCGTCAGCCACTCCCAGAGCAGTTCGAGGGTCTCGCGGGCGCTGCCGCCCTCGGCCTCACACCGCTCCAGCAGCGCCAACTGCTCGGCCCGTCCGACCGCCAGGACCTCCCGGACCAGCTGCTCCTTCGACCCGAACAGGTACAGCAGCACGCGGGGGCTGGAGCCGATCCGCGCCGCCAGCGGGCGCAGCGAGAGGTCGGACACGTTGTGCTCGGCGACGTAGCGGACGGTCGCGGCGAGGATCTCCTCGCGGCGCGGCGACGGGCGGGAGGCTGCGTTGGCGGGAGTGGACACGTGGTCTATCGTTCCACTGAAACGAGCGTTTCAGTGGAAGGGATGCCGCCATGGCCGCCACCGCACCCGCAATCGCGACCATCCGCGAGGCCGACCGCCCCGGCGACCTCGGCACCGTCGCCGCCCTGCACGGCGTCCTCTACACCCGCGAGTACGGCATGGACGCCACCATGGAGGCCTACGTCGCCGCCGGCATGGCCGAGTTGGTCCTGGCCCGCATCCGCGAGGGCGACCCGGCCCCCGGCCGCCTGTGGGTCGCCGAACTCGCCGGCCGGGTGGTCGGCGCCGTCGGCCTCGTCCGCGCCGAGGAACGCCCCGGCTGGGGCCAGCTGCGCTGGGTGATCCTCGACCCGGACGTCCGCGGCCAGGGCCTGGGTCGACGACTGCTGGCCACTGCCCTGGACGAGGCCCGCGCCCGCTCCTACGAAGGCGTACTGCTCTGGACGGTCACCGGCCTCGACGCCGCCCACCACCTCTACGCGAAGGCCGGCTTCGAGCTCACCCTCTCCCGCCCCGCCCACAAGTTCGGCCTCGACACCGTCGAACAGCGGATGGACCTGCGATTCGGCCCCGGAGTCCTGGCCCGGACACCATCCGCAAAGTAGTGGGATGATCGCCTGCTCTCCGTTGTGGCGGCCTGTTCATCGCAGCTTTGACATCCTCCCCGGCTGGAGCCGGGGGATTCCTCCCGCGCCTGCGGCACGGACTCCCGTGGGGCGCAGGTCGCCGAGGCGGGTTCCCCCTTCAACGGGCCGTGCCCGGCATGGGATTGCCACGCCGGAACTTGCCGGCCCTCCAGGGGCGTTTAGCCTGCCCGCCTACCCGCCGGCCAGGATGTTGCGAGCAGCGTTCCGAAGATCGCTCCGCCGCTTCGCGGCTCCGGTCCAAGGACCATTCCTCCCCTGGCTGAAGCCAGGGGCATCCCGGGAGAACAAAGGTGAGCGGCCCGAACGCCCCTGACCTGCTTGAGGCGGCCCGCTGCCCGCCGCCGGGGTGAAACAACGAGACTCCACTGCGGAATTCGTTTCGCTACATGGAATGTGCTGTCCGCTCACATAAAGTGACCCACCGGGTTGCACCCCTTCCAGCATCCCCCGGCGGGTGTGACACGGTCGTCTGTCTGCTGAGAAGACCGATCCCGGACCGGTCCTGGATCGCACCCGCCCGTGCGGCTGGGGACGCGCAGAAGGAACGATGACCATGAATGCGAGCTCCTCTTCTCCGACGGACCGGCGGTCGCGCACGGTGTGCCTGGTCGCTGTCGCCGTTGCCGGAGCACTCGGACTGCTCAGCGCGTGCGGCGGATCGTCACACCCCGAACCCGCCGGCGCGCTGAGTCCCGGACCCGGCCAGACCCTGGCGGGATTTCCAGGGGCCTCCGGAACGAGCGGTACGGTCGCTGTCAGCGCACCACCAAGCACGTCCTCGACCTCACCTGCCAGCGGCCAACCGTCCGCTCCAGCCGCTGCCAACGCGGTGACGATCAAGAACTTCGCGTTCTCCCCGCCCACGCTGACGGTCAAGGCGGGCACGAAGGTGACCTGGACCAACACCGACCCCGACGCCCACACCGTCACCAGCAAAGAGGGATCGGGCGGGCCACTGCAGTCGGCAGCCCTGGCCACCAACGACACCTACAGCTACACGTTCACCCAACCCGGCACCTACCCCTACTACTGCACCATCCACCCGTACATGACTGCCACCGTGGAGGTGACTCCATGACCGAGGACACACACGACTCCAACGGCGGCGGCGAGCACGGCATGACCCGTCGGCAGCTCATGCGGCACTCCGCCTGGTTCGGTGGTGCCGTCGTCCTGACGGTCGTCGCAGGAGAGGTGATCAGCCATATCCCGGGATCGGCGAACGCGGCCCCGGCAAGCAGTGCAGACCTGCATTTCGTGCAGATCTCCGACAGCCACATCGGCTTCCAGGGCCCGGCCAACATGGACGTCACCGGGACGTTCGGCACAGCGATCAACCAGGTCAACTCCCTCGGGTTCCGACCTGACTTCGTCATGCACAGCGGCGACCTGACGCACCTCTCCACCCCCGACCAGTTCGACCAGGTCAAGCAGATGCTGTCGCAACTGGACACGGACCGGGTCTTCACCGTACCGGGCGAGCACGACTCGATCGGAGACAACGGACCACGCGCCTACCGACAGGCCTTCGGCCAAAACACCCTGGGCGACGGCTGGTACAGCTTCGACACCCACGGTGTGCACTTCATCGCGCTGGTCAACACGCTGCACCTGGAGCAACTCGGCCACCTGGGCAACGATCAGATCGACTTCGTGCGCAAGGACATCGCCGGCCTGTCGTCGGACACCCCCATCGTCATCTTCAGTCACATCCCGTTGTTCGCGATGTATCCGACGTGGGGCTGGGGCACCGACGACGCGGTACAGCTGCTGTCGATGTTCCACCGCTTCTCCTCAGTCACGTGCCTCAACGGGCACGTCCACCAGCTGTTCAGCAAGACCGAGGGCAACATCACCTTCCACTCGGCCCGCCCCACCTGCTACCCGTTCCCCAAACCCGGCCAGGGCCCCGCCCCACTTCCGCAGGTGCTGCCCGCCGGACGCCTCAAGGACGCACTCGGCATCCGCACCGTCAACTACTGGCAGGGCAACCACACACTGGCCGTCAAGGACGAAAAGCTCGCATGAACACCCGGAGCCTGACGGCCCTCGCACTGCGCCTGGTGCTCGCTGCCACGCTCGCGGCGAGCGGATACATCCACGCTCAGCTCTACATCGACGGTTACCGCTTCGTCCACATCATCGGCTCGTTGTTCCTGCTGCAGGCCAGTACCGCCTTCGCGGTGGCCGCACTCCTGTTGTTGGCGGCACCCCTGCTCCTGCGAATCGCCGCCGCCGCGATCGCCGTCTGCACGCTCGTCGGGTTCGCCGCATCCCGCACCACGGGATTGTTCGGGTTCTCCGATAACGGCCTGCAGCCCGCCCCGCAGGCCCTGCTCAGCCTCATCGCCGAGACGCTCACCCTGCTGATCCTCGCGTCCTGGCAGGCATCCGAGGCCCGGCGACACCGCCGCGCCCGGCCAACTGACGGTCAAGGCGGGCGCGAAGGTGACCCGGACCCACAGCTATCCGTTCCCCGAACCAGGCCAGGGCCCCGCCCCGCTTCCGCAGGTGCTGCCCGCCGGACGCCTCAAGGACGCGTGGCTGCCCCGCCAGTAGTCGGCGGTGCGGATGCCGAGAAAACCCGGAGCCTGACGGCCCTCGCACTGCGCCTGGTGCTCGCTGCCACGCTCGCGGCGAGCGGATACATCCACGCTCAGCTCTACATCGACGGTTACCGCTTCGTCCACATCATCGGCTCGTTGTTCCTGCTGCAGGCCAGTACCGCCTTCGCGGTGGCCGCACTCCTGTTGTTGGCGGCACCCCTGCTCCTGCGAATCGCCGCCGCCGCGATCGCCGTCTGCACGCTCGTCGGGTTCGCCGCATCCCGCACCACGGGATTGTTCGGGTTCTCCGATAACGGCCTGCAGCCCGCCCCGCAGGCCCTGCTCAGCCTCATCGCCGAGACGCTCACCCTGCTGATCCTCGCGTCCTGGCAGCCCTCGCTAGCGGCGGCGGTGAAATCGAGAGCGGCGGCGGCCGAGCACGTGGAGGGCCTCGCTGCCCCCGCCGGCCACCGACGGCTCCATGACGTCCTGTGGCTTCTCCTGCCCTTGGCGGTCATGGCCGGCCTCTTCTGGTACGGCCGGGCGCACACCTCCAACTACGAGTCCAGCCTCTTCGGGAACCGCGGCACCGACGCACAACTGCTGAAAGCCCAACTCGGCTCCGCGCTCCTGGGTTTGGCGCTGATCCAGCTACTCCTCGCGCTGTGGATCTACGGTCGCCTGCCCGCACTGCGAGCCGCACCGCGCGCGGTCCGTACCACGCACCGCCTCATCGGCGTGACCGCCTTCCTCCTCTCCCTGCCCATCGCCCGGCACTGCATCACCGCCTACGGAGTCCAATTCACCGACACCCGTGTGGCGCTGCACTCGCTCACCGGATGCTTCCTCTACGGGGCCTTCGTCGCCAAGGTCATCGTGGTCCGGCACCGCCGCTGGCCCGGCTGGGCGCTCCCCCTGGCCGGCGGTACCCTCGTCACGGCGATCGCCCTGATCTGGTACGCCGCCCCCTTCTGGTACCTGAACGGCTTCCAGGTACCCGGCCTGTGAGCAGAACGTGGGGTGCCTCTCCCGCACTGCGCTTTCCAGCGCGCTGGCCAGCAAGAACGTCTACTTTGTGGCCTGGGGCACGGACAGGAGTCCGGGGTCGTTCCTTCCCGCTCAGTCCTTCGGGCGCTCCCATGGCCAGAGCGGTTCCCAGGGGCCGTACTCGTTCATTTCCGCTCCGCGACCTTCACCCGGCGGGGGCGGCACTGGTTCGTCTCCTTTCTGGTCGAGGACGGCAAGCAGACCCCCGAACGGCACGCGATGCCGTCCACGTCCGTGGGTATCGACCGGGGTGTGAAGGTCGCCGCGACCCAACTGCTCCCACGTTTGTGTCGAGTTGTGCGTAGGCGAGGTAGTAGGCGATTTCATCGGGCTTGCTCAGGCTGCGGCGGGCCAGGGCCCACCGCCGGCGAGCCTGGACCTCGCCCTGGTCCAGTGGAACGCCGAGCCGTCCGCGCAGCGGGCCGTGATGCAGGCGTTCGACGCCGGCCACGGCCCGTTGCCAGGACGGCCAGCGGGCGGGCAGCGCGACGCTGACGATCGAGACGTCCAGCAGGGTCCTCGCGAATCGCAGATCCAAGGGATGGTCCTGCCTCACCCCGCGCGGCGGCAGCCGGGTGGTCATCCGGGCCGACCCGCGGATGCGCCGGGATGGCAACGGTGCTGCTCCTCCCTTCGGGAAAGGGGAAGGCGGCCGGTCGAAGCGCCGACCGCCCTCGGTGCGCCCCGATGCCGGGCGCCCGTGTCACCGGGTGACGACGGTGATCGTTCCGGCGCCGCCTTCTCGGCGCTGTGCGGCCAGGGCTTCCTGGTAGGTGACGTACTGGCGAACGGTGCCGTCAGGCAGGCTCAGCTGGTAAACGACGGTTTGCGGTGATCCTCCGCCGCAGTTGCAGGCCATGAGTTCAGTGTCCTTTCCGGGTGCTGGGGTTCGGGTCTTCTGGAGAGGGGGCGTTGGTCAGTCCAGCCATCGTGAGGCCACACCCGCCAGGTACGAGACGCTGAGCGCGGTCGCCGGTATCCGGAACCACGGGCTGCCCTCCAGGCACGCGGCACAGCCGACCGCGACGGCGGACACCCAGACGCTCGAACACCAGCTGCAGGTGATCAGATAGGCGGCCTTGGACTTCTCGCCGAAGCGATCGGCGACCCAGATCCTGAGACCGCCCGCGAGGGTGTCCTTGGTCAGGAAACGGGTGACGCGGCAGGTGGCGCCGAGCGCGAGAAGGAACATGGTCAAGCTCATCGGGACAACTCCACTGACCAGGGACGCGGCAGTACGGTTGCGGGCGGCGCGGCGGGTACGGTGGCTTCGCCGCTACGCCCCCAGCGCGTCCGTCCCCCCGCCGTGCGAGGGCGGGGGGACGGACCTTCGAGGTCGGCCGCTCATCTGCGGACGATGAGGTCAGGCCTCACCTGGCTCGGCCACCAGTACCGGTCCGCGATCCACGTCCCGGGCCCGATAGGACCGGTCCGGTCACTACTGCGGCCAGCAGGGCAGCAGGGTGCCGGTCGACTCCAGCGTCGTGCCGCCGACGGTGGCGGTCGCGGTGAAGGTGCCGGACCGGACCTGAAGCAGGTTCAGGTCGGTGGTGAGGGTCGCGATCCCGGACGCGTCCGTCACCGCCGAGCCCACCGGCTGTCCGGCGATGAGGAAGTTCACCGTCACGCCGGCGGCCGCGGGAGTGAGCTGGGCCTTCAGCGTGGCGGTGTACGGCTGCCCGTGCGAGGGGTTCGCCAGCTGGTGCTCCCAGTGGCCCTGCCAGCAGGACGGCAGAGCCTGCAGGCTCGCGGCGGGGCCGCCTACGCCGACGGTGATCGGGACGGGGAGCGAGACGACGTTGGTGCAGGTGCAGTTGGTGCCGGCTGCGGTGACGGTGGCGGTCAGCGACACCGGTCCGGCGGTGGGGAAGGTCATCGACCCGGT
>NZ_JBSFJV010000020.1:0-16127 GCF_053598235.1 Kitasatospora sp. NPDC001159 | reverse complement strand
GGGGTGGCCCCGTCGCCGTTGAAGGTGACCGTCGCACCCGGAACGGGCACGCCGTTGCACAGCACCACCGCGGACACGACGGTGGGCTGGCCGGCGATTATCGGGCCGACCACCGGCTGGATGATGACCACCGAACAGGTCGGCGGCGCCGGCACGGTGACGGTGATCGGCGCGAAGGTGCAGGCCGCACAGGTGCCGGCGGCGGGGGTGAAGCTGACCCCCACCGCCTGGCCGGCCGTCAGCGACAGTCCCAGACTGACCGGACCGACCACGCCGTTGACCACCGGGGCGGTGACCGTGGCCCCGCCCGGCAGGGTGTAGGTCAGGGTGCCGTTGACGGAAGTCAGGCCGGCGCTGCAGGTCAGGGTGGTCTGGGCGGTCACGAGGCCGCCGACGGCGATCGACAGCGTCGTGGAGATGGTCCCGGCCGGCGCCGCGTTGACGGTGACCGTGCCGCTGTCGGCCCCGACCACCGTGTTGACGGCATTCAGGTAGGTCACCAGGACCAGCTGCGCGCCGGAGCCGACAGCCGTGAACGTCGCCGGTCCGGCGGCGCCGGCGACCACCGGCAGCGACTGCGGGGCGGCGCCGTCATAGAAGAAGACAGCGGTGACGGCCCCCGCGGGCGCGCCGGTGGCCGTGGCGGTGAAGGCGGAACACGCCGCCACGGGGGTGGGAACGATGGTTACTGCCATGTGAGCAGCCCCTTGAGTGAGTCGGGAGTGGGGCTGCCCGAACACGGCCGCGCCAGATGGTACGGCCGACGAATTCCACCTGTCAGGGTGCCCGTGCATGGGGACGGTGACCCGTCAAGCGATCACCACCCCGACGCCCCGACAGGGGAATGGGCACCCCACAGTCGGTCACTGCCATTACAACTACACCGGCCGGCCAAGGCCATACCCCCCCGATCGAATAACCTGTATGGACCAACGTTCGGAACACCACCACACCCAACAGTCGCTCCGACCACGGAACTTGCACCGCACGGGGCGCACTGTACGACTCCGCACGCCCCGTTCCCGCCACACTGACCGCCTGCCGGAGCGGTACGCCGGCAGTTGCCGGCGGGGACGAGCGGCGATCAACCCGGCCATGTACTCCAGCGCCCGCCCTCGCGGCTCCGATCTGGTGAAACGCGACGCAGAGCGGGCATGCAACCCCGCCACCGCCGCCTTCCACTCCTCGACCTGCCCCACCCCAAGATCAATCGCCCGCCAAGTCAATCATGATCAAGTGCGGTTGCAGTATTAGTACTCCAGTGAGAGTTCTGCATTTGCCCTGGTCAACGGCCTGGTGGCGGGGAGTGTAGCGGGACTTCCGCGTGGGCGGAACGGCTTGTGACGGCGAGCGGCGGGGCGGGCGCCGGGGCTCCACCGGAGGCGTCCGCCGCCGCCCCGCGAGCCTGCGGGCCTGTCACGGCCCGGGCTGCGTCCAGTTCTTCGTCAAGGACCATCCGCGCCGCGAGTGGTGCGGCCCCGGCTGCGGCAACCGCGCCCGCGCCGCCCGCCACTACCACCGCCAGCGCGGCCACTCGGCGTAGCGCCCGCGAACGGCAACGCGCCCCGGAGGGGCGGTCCCTCCGGGGCGCGGTCATGCCGACCGGCCGTCAGTCGATGTCGATAGCCCGGCTGCTGGTCGGCAGGGTCCGGCCGGGCACCTTCGGTCGGACGCCTCCGGAGTGTCAGGCGCCCTGGGTGCGGGCGCGGTGGGCGGCGGTCCTGACGCGGTTCTGGCAGGCGGTGGAGAAGAAGCGGCGGGTGCCGTTGCGCGAGACGTCGACGTGGACGCGGTCGCAGACAGGGGCGGAGCACAGACCGAGGCGGGAGGCGAACCGGCTGCCCAGGGCGGTGGCGGAGGCCCGGGGTGAGGCAGGACCGGCCGCGCCCTCGGCCTCCTCGGCCTGGCGGGGGCCGTCGGATCGCCCCTCGGCGCAGGCCTCGGTACCCACCTGCTCCAGTCCCTGCACGGCGGCCCCGGCCCTGGCTCACCATCACCGCGACCGCCATCCTGGCCGCCAGCGCCTGCCTCCTCCTCCCGCGTACGGCCCGCTGACCCGTCCACGGCGACCGGGCCGAGGGCTACAGGGGGTTGCCGTTGGCGGCGAGGCGGGCGCTCATCTCCGCGTAGGCGCGCCGGGAGCGGGCGTTGGCCGGGTCGTGGACGAGCCGGAGGTAGTCGTAGAGGACCTGCACGCACTTGTCCCGGGTGGGGTAGGACGCGTCGGAGGCCAGCTCAAGGCTGTCGGTGATCTCCATCAGCCTCCCGTCGGCCGCGGCGTACGTCGGGTGCCAGACGAGCCGCACCGCCGGGTTGAGCGCCATGACCACGCGCAGTTGCGGGACCTCCTGCGCGATGAGGACGCTGTCGGGGTCGTAAGCCCGCAGGAAGATGTGGACGGGGCCGCGGGCGCGGCTCACGAACGCCTTGGACAGGACGTTCCACATCGGCGTCTTGAGCTTCCAGTCCGAGGTCAGGGTCAGCTTGTCGACCACGCCGCCGAAGGGGGTGGACTCCAGCGGGGTGTGGCCCTTGGCGCGGGCGTAGTCGCTGACCTCCCGGCCGCCCGACCAGAGGGCCAGCGTCGGTGTGTCGATCTGCAGGTAGTCGCCGACGACCTTGACCAGCTCCTGGTACCAGCTGTTCGACGCGCGGTGGTCGCGCTGTTCCTGGCGTTCGGTGAACCTCGCCGTGGCCTCGTCGTTGAGCTGTCCCTGTTCGGCGATGCCGCCGAGGACGAGCTGCCAGGCAACGTCCGTGACATCGTCGGGGAAGCCGGCCCGGGCCATCATGTCGCGGAACGCGCCCCACTCGCCGTGCACGGTGGGATCGGCGGCGTGCCGCCGCGCCTCCTCCCCGCCCCCGGGATCCTCCTGACGCTGCAGTCGGCGCGTCACCGCCGCGTTGCCCACCGTCCGCTGGAGGGCCGCGAGTTCGGCGGGGCGTGGCGCCCTCCCGGCGGCGGGCTCCGGGGTCGCACCCTGCGCACGCCTCCGCGGAGCTGCCTCAGCTGCCGGCCGCACCGCGGGGGTCACTGTCCTTCGCACGCTCCCCAGCCCTTCCCCGCCGCCGCCCGGCCCCGAAAGCCCCGAAAGCCCGAGGCTAGGCCCTCCGCTCGGCTCCCGCGAGGGCCGAAAGGGCAGTCAGGGGGCACCGACCGAGGGAGACGTGGACGCCCCGGACCAGCCGGCGAATCCGCTCTACGGCAAGTGGGACATCGCCCGGGAGGGTGCGACCGCACAGAGCCGGTCCACATGTTCTGAGCACTGCTCGGTATCCGGGTGGGATGGGTTCCACCAGGACCGCTTCCGGGCCCGCACCGCCGACCGTCACCCCGGCGCCTTTCCGACTGTTACATGACAGTGACGTTCCGTGCACAACCGGTGGCGTCGAGTGAGGCGTCCCACCGGATGACAGCGCCCGAATCGCGCCGACCGTGTCTTCGGGCCGAACGACCACCTCCCCTGAAAGGGGTGCACCTGTGATCGTCTCCAAGCGGAACTCCCTGCGCCTGGCCGCCGTCGCCACCCTCAGCGCGCTTGTCCTCGGGGCGGCGGGCACCGCCATGGCGGCCGCCCCGCCCGTCTCCGTCGCGTCCGCCCCGGCCGTCTCCGCGGCCTCCGCCGTCTCCGCCGTCTCCGCCGGCATCACCGCCAAGCCGTCGGTCACGTCCGTCCAGGCCTGGCAGCTGTTCCGTGTCACCGGCACCACCACCGGCCTCAAGGCCGGAAGCACGGTGACCCTGCAGCAGAAGCAGCACGGCACGTGGGTCACCCTGCCGGCCTCCGTGCACACGACCCGCAACGGCTCCTACACCCTCGGCGTGAAGCTCGGCATCAAGGGCCTGAACGAGTTGCGCATCATCAGCGGGAACACCGCCTCTCCCGTGTTCACCGTGACCGTGCGCTGACCCACGGCCCACAACCCCGCACACCCGACGGCCCGCCACGTGCACTGTCCTTGCACGCGGCGGGCCGCCATCGGCCGGTGCCACCGTCATTGACGGTACGGGCCCGTCAGGGGAAAGGGTCGGCGGAGCGGACCCGGACAACGCCGAGATCTTCGCCACCGACCTGATCACGAAACTCGGCGAACTGCCCGCAGACGACCCGGAGCACCGCTCTCTCGGCGGCCGCTTCACGCAGGCCAGGCCCTGACCGCCGACACACCCGCGGCCCGGGCGTGATCGGGTCCCGTGGCCGCACAACGGCGCCCACCCGGGCCCCGCGGGCGAGGACGATCCGTATCCTCCTCAACTTCGGCCACGGCTTCGCCTTCGTCAGCCCGGACCACCAGGAGGGCCGCTCCTTCCGGGAGTGCTCGTCAGCGCGGCCCGCCCCGGTGCTCAGGCTGTCGAAGGGCGGCCCGTCACTGCGACCGCAGGTTCAGGACGAGGTCGCGGGGCAGGCCGTGGGTGTCGTGGAGGTAGTGGAGGTCGTCCTCGCTGAGCGGGCCGCGGAAACGGGGGCGGGACAGCACCTGCCGGCCGCGCTCCAGGAGGCGGCCGAACCGGTGCTCCTCGTCGAGCAGCACCTCGCGCACGGACTCCGGGTCCACGTCCTGGCGGAAGTGGTCCAGGGTGTGCCGGACCAACTCGTTCGGCAGGTCGCCGAGTCCGCGCTGCGGGTCGTCCCGGCGGAGCACGGTGAGCACCCGGCGCACCAGGCGGCGCAGCACGTAGCCGCGGCCGGTGTTGGACGGGCGGACGCCGTCGCCGATGACGACGATGGCCGAGCGCAGATGGTCGCAGACCAGGCGCATTGACGGTTCGTCCAGCTGCCACAGGGTCGGGACGAGGTGGCGCCAGGGGGCGAAGACGTCGCATTCGAAGACCGACGACCGGCCCTGCAGCAGCGAGGAGAGCCGTTCCAGGCCGAGGCCGGTGTCGATGTTGCGCTGCGGGAGCGGGACGAGCGAACCGTCGTCGAGCCGCCGGTGGCGCATCATCACGTGGTTCCACACCTCCACCCAACGGTCGTCGTGGGTGGGGGTCGACTCCGGCGGGGTGTCGCCGGTCCACAGGAAGATCTCCGAGTCGGGGCCGCAGGGGCCGGTCGGTCCGTTGGACCACCAGTTGTCCTCGACGGTGAGCTCGACCGGCACACCGCGGTCCTGCCACAGCTCCAGGGAGGCGGTGTCCGGGCCGACCCGGTCGTCCCCGCCGAAGACGGTGACGTGGAGCAGGCCGGGATCGACGCCGAACCCGTCGGTGAGCAGTCCGTAGCCCCAGTCGAGGCTCTGCGGGCCCTCGTAGTCGCCGAGCGACCAGGTGCCGAGCATCTCGAAGACGGTGAGGTGGGTGCGGTCGCCGACCTCGTCGAGGTCCGTGGTGCGTAGGCAACGCTGCACGTTGACCAGCCGCCTGCCGAGCGGGTGCGGGTGCCCTTCCAGATAGGGCGTGAGGGGGTGCATGCCCGAGGTGGTGAACAGCACCGGGTCGCCGGGCGGGGGCAGCAGGGTCGAGCCGGTGATCCGGCGGTGGCCGCGCTCCTCGAAGTACTCGATGAAGGTACGGACGAGCTGGTCGGTGTTCATGAGGGTGGCTCCTTCGCGTGTGCGCCAGGGGAGGAGGCACCGGACAACGAGTCCACGCGATCAACGGAACCAAGGAGAGAACGCCTCGAAACCACCACCGGCGGACCGTTTCCGGTCGCCGGGGAAGAAGGACGTCGTCAGGCGGCGGCAACCGGCGAGCTGGTCGCTCGCGCGGCTGCGGTGATGCATCGGTCCATGACGTCCATGCCTCCGACGCTAACGCCACGGGCGCACCCCGTGCCACACAATTTCACGGGCAGTCGCCGGCCCGGTCCCGGCGGATCGGGATTCTCCGCCGCCGAGGTGACTGACCGTGCGCCGGACCACGCCGAGGTAGAGGCAGCGAGCGTCGAGACGGACGGCCGAGGGCCGGCACGCGGTCGGCCGGGCCCTGCGGTGTGGCGGCTGCCGCGTGCCCTGAGCTCGTACGGCGGCCAGAGCCCCTGCCCGGGCGGCGGGGGCTCCCCGCTTCTGCGGTGGGCCGTCAGGTTGTCGGGGAGGTGGGGGCTTCGGGGGCGACGACGAGGGTGATCTTGCTGCGGGTGCGACCCGACTCGCTGACGGCGTGCTTGAGGACCCTGGTCCGCACCCGCCGCAGCCCGCGGCACGAGCCCGCCCACGTCACCTTCCTCGCCGAACTGCCCCTCACCGACGCCGGAAAGCCCTCCTGCGCCAGCAGGCGGCCGCGCGGTGACGCAGGCGACGTAGCGGCCGTCCCCGCTGATCGAGGCGCTCATGGCGTCGCGGCCGCTCAGGTCCCCGGTGCTGGGCAGGCCGCCTTCGGTGACCAGCGCGATGAGGGAGGCCGGGCTTCGGGTCCAGGGCCACGTCAGCACCTCCGTCTCCCGCTGCCGCCCGGCTTCCGTCGATCCTCGTTCCCGCTGGTCGCCCAGCGCGCTCGGGCGGGCACCCGAGGCCGTCGCCGGGTTGCCACCGACCCCGGGCGCGGCCATCGGCCGTGACGTCGAAGGCGGCAGGCGGCACGGCACCACCGCAGGCACGCCCACACCCGCCGCCGTCAGCTGCCCTCCGGCGACGGCCGGGGACCGGTCGCGGCAGCGAGGTCCTCGACGAACCGCTTGAAGCCGCGCAGGTCGCCGCGTACCTGGAGGCCGAGCACGCCCAGCTTGTCGGCGGCCTTCTCAGCCAGGCCGGTGGGCTGGAAGACCATGGTCATCCTCACCCGGGTCCGGGTCGCGCCGAGCGGCTCGAACTCGACCGTGCCGGTGTGCTTCACGCTCTCGCCGGTGGTGCGCCAGGCGACCCGCTCATCGGGTACCCGCTCGACGACCTCGGTCTCGAACTCCCGGGACAGCCCGGCGATCCTGGTCCGCCAGTGGGCACGGCGGTCGTCCAGCTGCCTGACCTCCTCCACGCCGTCCATGAACTTCGGGAAGTCCTCGAAGGTCGCCCACTGCTCGTAGACGACGCGGACGGGCACGTCCACGTCGATCGACTCCTCCACCGTGCTCATTAGCCGCACCTCTCCACGCCGTCCCGTCGGCCGACCCGCCGAGCGGCTGCCGAAAAGGGGCGAATGCGCAGGCGGTGTCCCTGCCAATCTGGGCCGTGTGCCGGGTGGCGGCAACCGGTGCACCCCCGGCCTTCCGGGCCGCGCGCAGCCGAGCTCGGACATCGGCCCCCGCCTGATCGACCTGGCGTCCTTAGGCTGGGATCCGCTCGTTCCGAGCGACACAGGCCTGGAGATCGGTGCGACCTGCACCATCCGCGACCTGCAGGCCTTCGAGCCGCCGCGTGACCGGACCGCGGGCACCCTCCTCGCCACGGGCTGCGACCTCGAGGCCGGGTACGCGCTGTGGGCTCCCGACGGGTCGACCCGCGTCGTCGATGCCCTCGACTTCGTGACCGGTAACAACCGCAACACCCTCGCACCCGGCGAACTCCTGCGCCGCATCAAGATTCCGGCGAGCGCCCTGCGGAAACGCACCGTGCACCGCCACTTCACGCTGACCCACCTCGGCCGTTCGACGGTCTTCCTCATCGGCACCCAGACGCCCGGGACGAACGACCTGCTGCTCACCGTCACCGCCGGTACCACGCGGCCGGTGCGGATCGCCTTCGACAGCATGCCCGACGCACGGACTCTTCAGCACAGCATCGATGTCATCCCCGCCGACGTCTGGTTCGCCGATCCGAACGGGACCCCCGAACACCGGCGCCACCTGACCAAGCACTTCACCGAGGAAATTCGTCACGAACTCATGGCGGGGGCCCGGCATGACCTCCATCGTGAACGGCAGGAGCTTCGACGAAGAGCCGGAACCCGGTCAGTGCCTGCGCACCCTCCTCCGCTCGATCGGTCACTTCGGCGTCAAGAAGGGGTGCGACGCGGGCGATTGCGGCGCGTGCACGGTGTGGCTGGACGGCGATCCGGTGCACAGCTGCATCACCCCCGCGTTCCGCGCGGACGGTCACGAGGTGACGCCCTACCTCGTCACGACCCAGTTCTGGACACTGCCGTGACCCTCAGGAGGGGACCGGGCCGAGGCATCCGGCACCGCTGGTCCGTCAGGGGGATATCCGTCAGGCCGTCGGCGCAGGGGCTGTGGCGGCCCGGACGCGGTCCAGAGCGCAGCTGGTAGGACCGCTGGTGCGAGCTGGCCCGGTAGGCAGGGCGTCTCGCACCGCATTGGCCGGGCTGCCGACGGAACGGAGGCATGATGAGGCTTGTCGTTGATCTCAACCGGTGCCAGGGGTACGCACAGTGCGCGTTCCTGGCGCCGGACGTGTTCACCATGCACGGTGACGAGGCTTTGATGTACGACCCCATGCCCGACGCCGCCCAGCGGGAGCACGCGCTGCGGGCCGCGGAGGCATGCCCCGTCAAGGCCATCACCGTGGAGTGCCTGGACGGAGCACCGGCCGGCGGGAAAGCGGGTGTACCCCATGTCGGTTGACGGTTCCCTGGAGAAGCTCAGGCGGGAGGGGCACATCGTCATCGTGGGTGCCTCCCTCGCCGGTCTTCGGGCCGCCGAGACGCTCCGCGAGGAGGGTTTCACCGGCACGCTGACCATGATCGGTGACGAGCCCTACGAGCCGTACGACCGGCCGCCGCTGTCCAAGCAGGTGCTGCTGGGCCGGGTGCCCGCCGACGGCACGCTGCTGCCCCGGCGCCGGGCGCTGGACGCGCGGTGGCGGCTCGGGGTCGCGGCCACCGGACTGGACCCGGCGGCCAAGGTGGTGCGCCTGGCCGACGGCGACTCGGTGGAGTACGACCGGCTGCTGATCACGACAGGGGTCCGCGCCCGTCCCTGGGCGCACGAGCTGGAGGCCGAGCTGGACGGGGTCTTCCTGCTGCGCACCAGCGACGACGCCGCCCGCTTGCACCGCCGCCTGGGCGCCGGGCCGCGCCGGGTGCTGGTGATCGGTGCGGGGTTCACCGGCTCGGAGATCGCCTCCGCCTGCCGGGAGCGGGGGCTGGAGGTGACCGTCGCGGAGCGCGGCGCGGCGCCCCTGGTGGGTGCGCTCGGCGGCGTGGTCGGCGAGGTGGCCGCCCAGTTGCAGCGCGAGCACGGCGTGGACCTGCGGTGCGGTGTGACGGTGACCGGTCTGGAGGGGGACTCCGCCGGGCGGCTCAGGCGTGCGCACTTCTCCGACGGCAGCGACATCGAGGCCGAGGTGGCGGTCGTCTGCCTGGGTGCGACGCGCAACACCGAGTGGCTCGCCGGCTCGGGTCTGGGCGCCGGCCCGCGCGGTATCGCCTGCGACGCCGGCTGCCGGGCCTTCGACGTGCGGGGCATCGTCACCGACGACATCTTCGTCGCCGGTGACGTCGCACGCTCCCCCCACCCGCTGTTCGGCTACCAGTTCCTCTCCCTGGAGCACTGGGGCAACGCGGTGGCGCAGGCCGAGGTCGCGGCCCACAACATGATCAGCGCCAGCGCGGACCGCCGCCCGCACGTGTGGACGCCGTACTTCTGGTCCGCCCAGTTCGGCATCAACATCAAGTCCGTCGGCGTTCCGCCGATGGCCGACGAGATCATCGTCACCCAGGGCTCGCTGGCCGACCGCCGTTTCACCGCGGTCTACGGCTACCAGGGCCGCATCATTGCCGCCGTCACCTTCGACCAGGCGAAATGGCTGGAGTTCTACCAGCGGCAGATCGAACAGGCCGCCCTCTTCCCGCCCGAGTACCCCACCGTCGACCGGCGCCCCGAGGGCATGCAGCCCGTGCCGGCCCGGTTCCCCGACCCCTCGCTCCCCAGCCACGGTCCGACCGTCACCATCAGCGGCTACTCGCCGACCGACCAGCGCCTCACGTTCACCCCCGCACACGCCTGACCGAGGCCTGCCACCACGGGCGGCCCTCGGCCGACGAATCCGGAAGGAAACCGCCAATGACGTCGGTCGCGCTCCTGCGCCAGATCACCGACTACGCCAACCGCGCCGACCCCTACCCCCTGTACGCCGAGCTCCGCAGGACCCCGGTGGTCCGGGACGAGGACGGCCCCTACCTGGTCAGCACCTACTGGGAGATCCGCAGCCTGCTCCACGACCCCCGGCTCAGCTCCGATCTGCGCAACCTGAACCCCGAGGCCGCCAAGCTCGTCGGCCGGGAGGAGAACCCGGACCTCCCCCCTCCGTTCCTCAGGGTCGACCCGCCCGAGCACGACCGGCTGCGCCGACTCGCGATGCGGCCGTTCGGGCCGCCGCACACCCCGAGGCGCGTGTACGAGATGCGCGGCGAGCTCGGCGAGATCGTGTCCGAGCTGATCGACGGCTTCGGGGACCGGGACCGGATCGACCTGGTCGACAACTTCTCCTATCCCTTCCCGGTCACGGTGATCTGCCGCCTGCTGGGGATTCCCCGCGAGGACGAACCCCGCTTCCACGGATGGGCCGACACGATCGCCGCCAGCGTCGACCCCGTCCGCGGCTCGGCCGAAGAACGCGAGGCGCAGAAACAGGCCGTCCGGCAGGCGCAGACCGACCTCGCCGCCTACCTCGCCGAGCTGATCGAGGACCGCCGTCGCTCGCCCCGCGACGACATGATCTCCGCGATGGCCACCGGCCAGGGACCGGACGACCGGATGTCCCCGGTGGAGATCGTCAGCACCTCGATCCTGCTGCTGATCGCCGGCCACGAGACCACGGTCAACCTCATCACCAACGGCATGCTCACCCTGCTGCGCAACCCCGACGTCCTGAAGCGGCTCCGTGAGGACCAGGACCTGATCGCCCCGCTGGTGGAGGAACTGCTGCGCTTCGAACCGCCGGTGCACCTGCTGCCCCAGAAGACCACGCTGACCGACATCGACATCGCGGGGACCACCATCCCCAAGGGCGCTCAGGTCTGGCTGGTGCTCGCCTCCGGCAACCGGGACCCGCAACGCTTTCCGGACCCCGACCGGTTCATCCCCGACCGGCCCGACAACCAGCACCTGGGATTCAGCAGCGGCATCCACAACTGCTTCGGCTCCCCCCTCGCCCGGCTGGAGGCGCAGATCGCGCTGACCGAGCTGGTCCGCCGGCTCGACAACCCCCGCCTGGTCGAGGATCCGCCCCCGTACCGCCAGAACGCGGTCCTGCGCGGCCCCCGGCACCTGGGCATCGCCTTCGACGGCCTCAAGCCGTAAGCCACGGTGCCCCGGCACGCCGCCGCCGAACGCCCACAGCTCGGCTACCGTCGGCGGGTCCGTCCATCTCCATGTCGGGAGAGCGATGCCCGGTATCCGCAGGTCCCGCTCACGGCGGCTGACCGCCGCTGCAGGCCTGTTCGTGCTCGCGTCGGGCCTGACGGGATGCGGGAGCAGTGGGCAGAGCGGGCCGGCCACGTTGAACTGGTACAACTTCCCGGATGATTCGGGTGCGCTCCAGCAGGCGGCCGACCGCTGTAGCCGGCAGTCCGGTGGCCGATACACCATCAAGTACAACAAGCTGCCGCGCGGCGCCGACGGGCAGCGCCAGCAGCTCGTGCGGCGGATGGCCGCGCACGACGCGGACGTGGACATCCTCGGCCTGGACGTGACCTGGCCGGCGGAGTTCGCGGAGGCCGGCTGGATCCGCGAGTGGACCGGCACGACGAAGAAGCGGGCCACCGCGGACACCCTCGAGGCGGCGGTGCAGACCGCGACCTGGCAGGGGCGCCTGTTCGCGGCACCGTACAACTCCAACACGCAGCTGCTCTGGTACCGGGACGACCTGGTGACGAAGGCACCGGGGACGTGGACGGAGATGCTCGGCCAGGCGGACGCGCTGGCCAGGCAAGGCAAGCCGCACCACGTGGAGATCCAGGGGGCCCAGTACGAGGGCCTGACGGTGTGGTTCAACACCCTGGTCACCAGTGCGGGCGGCTCGATCCTCACCCCGGACGCGCAGGCCCCCTCGCTCGGTCCGCCTGCGGTGCTGGCCGCGCGAGTGATGCACGACACCGCCACGTCGGTGGCCGCCGACCCCTCGCTGCCCAACCAGATGGAGGACCAGAACCGGCTGGCGATGGAGTCGGGGACGGCCGCCTTCGAGCTCAACTACCCGTTCGTCTACCCGTCGATGAAGGCCAATCAGCCCGAGTTGTTCAAGCACCTGCGCTGGGCGCCGTACCCGTCGGTGGTGCCCGGTCGTCCGGCGACCGTCACCATCGGTGGGATCGACCTGGCCGTGGGCGCGTACGGCCGGCACCCGGACCTCGCGTTCGAGGCCACCCTGTGCCTGCGGGACCGCGAGAACCAGCTGACCAACGCGCTGAAGGGCGGCCTGCCACCGTCGCTGCGCAGCCTGTACCAGGCGGCCGAGCTCACCGAGAGCTACCCGTTCGCCGCGGACGTGCTGGCCGCGCTGGACAACGCGAGCGTGCGGCCGCAGACCCCCGCCTATCAGAACGTGTCCATCGCCATCACGCACACCCTCTCGCCACCCGCCGACATCCGTCCGGAGAACACCGTGGCGGACCTGCGCGGGCAGATCGAGGACGCCCTCGGCTCCAAGGGACTGATCCCGTGACACCTGCCACCGCACTCGGCGACCAGGCCGGGAAGAAGACCGCAAAGCTCACCGAGGGCGCCCGCCAGGAGCGTCGGCTGGGCCTGCTGCTGTGCGCGCCCGCGACGGTCGTGATGCTGGCCGTCACCGCCTACCCGATCGCGTACGCGATCTACCTGTCGCTGCAGCGCTACGACCTGCGGTTCCCGCAGCAGGCGCACTGGGTTGGGCTGTCCAACTACGGCGCGGTGCTCAGCTCGCCGTTCTGGCGGCAGGCGCTGTGGGTGACCGTGCTGATCACCCTGGTGTCGGTGGCGATCGAGCTGGTGCTCGGCATGGCACTCGCCCTGGTGATGCACCGCACGGTGTTCGGCCGCGGCACCGTCCGTACCGCGGTGCTGATCCCGTACGGCATCGTCACCGTGGTCGCCGCCTACTCCTGGCAGTACGCCTGGACACCCGGCGTCGGTTACCTCGCCGCGCTCCTGCCGGAGGGCAGCGCCCCGCTGACCGACCAGTGGCAGGCGATCGGCCTGATCATCCTGGCCGAGGTGTGGAAGACCACCCCCTTCATGGCCCTGCTGCTGCTCGCGGGCCTCGCACTGGTGCCCGAGGAGACCGTCCGGGCGGCAATGGTGGACGGTGCGACGTTCTGGCAGCGGCTGCGCCTGGTGGTGCTGCCGCTGATGAAGCCGGCGATCCTGGTCGCCCTGCTGTTCCGCACCCTGGACGCCTTCCGCATCTTCGACAACATCTACGTGCTGACCGGCGGCTCCAACGGCACCGGCTCGGTGTCGATCCTCGGCTACGACAACCTCTTCACCGCCCTGAACCTGGGCATCGGGTCGGCGATCTCGGTGCTGATCTTCCTCTGCGTGGCGGTCATCGCCCTCGTCTTCATCAAGGTCTTCGGCGCCGCCGCGCCGGGCGGCGAACCGGAGCGCCGATGAGCAGCCGCACCCGTACCCTGACCAGCTGGGGCGCCGCCAACCTGATCGTGGTGCTGTACGCGCTGTTCCCGCTATGGTGGATCGTCGCCCTCTCCTTCAAGGACCCGAGCACCCTCAGCGACGGCGACTTCATCCCGCGCGAGTGGACCTGGGAGAACTACCGGGGCATCTTCCAGACCTCGGAGTTCACCCGCGCCCTGGTCAACTCGATCGGCATCTCGGCGATCGCCACCACCATCGCCGTCGTGCTGGGCACCATGGCCGCCTACGCGGTGGCCCGCCTGCGATTCCCCGGCAAGCGGCTGCTGATCGGCGTCTCCCTGCTGATCGCCATGTTCCCGCCGATCTCCCTGGTCTCGCCGCTGTTCAACATCGAGCGCCTGCTCGGCATCTTCGACACCTGGGCCGGCCTGATCATCCCGTACATGACGTTCTCGCTGCCGCTGGCGATCTACACCCTCTCGGCGTTCTTCCGCGAAATCCCGTGGGACCTCGAGAAGGCAGCCAGGGTGGACGGCGCCACACCCTGGCAGGCCTTCCGGCTGGTCATCGCACCGCTGGCCGCCCCAGGAGTGTTCACCACCGGCATCCTCGTCTTCATCTTCTGCTGGAACGACTTCCTGTTCGCCATCTCGCTGACCTCGACCACCTCGGCCAGGACCGTGCCGGCGGCCATCGCCTTCTTCACCGGCAGCTCCCAGTTCCAGCAGCCGACCGGATCCATCGCCGCCGCCGCGGTGGTCATCACCATCCCGATCGTGATCTTCGTCCTGCTGTTCCAGCGCCGCATCGTCGCCGGCCTCACCGCCGGCGCAGTCAAAGGCTGAGCCGCATGACACGCAGTCACCTGCCGGAATTGGCATACCGCCTTGGCGGCGGCCTGCCCATCCCCGACCCGCTACGCGGGCAATCCAATTCCTCCCCGGCCCCAAGACCGGGGCCTCCTTGGAGGCCTCAGATGAGACCGCCCCACCAGGCGGACCAGGAAGGCGAACCGTGGCCGAGATCGTCCTCGACGGCATCACCAAGCGCTACCCCGACGGCGCACTCGCCGTCAAAGACTTCAACCTCACCATCACCGACGGCGAATTCGTCATCCTCGTCGGCCCCTCCGGCTGCGGCAAGTCCACCACCCTCAACATGATCGCCGGACTCGAGGACATCACCGAGGGCACCCTCAGCATCGGCGGACAGATCGTCAACGACCGCGCCCCCAAGGACCGCGACATCGCCATGGTCTTCCAGAGCTACGCGCTCTACCCACACATGAGCGTCCGCGACAACATGGGCTTCGCGCTGCGCCTCGCCAAGGTCGACAAGGCCACCATCGCGGCCAAGGTCGAGGAGGCCGCCCGCATCCTCGACCTGACCGAGCACCTCGACCGCCGACCCGCCAACCTCTCCGGCGGCCAACGCCAGCGGGTCGCGATGGGCCGCGCCATCGTCCGCGACCCCGAAGCCTTCCTGATGGACGAACCGCTGTCCAACCTCGACGCCAAACTCCGCGTCCAGATGCGCACCCAGGTCGCCGCCCTCCAGCGACGCCTGGGCACCACCACCGTCTACGTCACTCACGACCAGGTCGAGGCCATGACCCTCGGCGACCGCGTAGTCGTCATGCGCTCCGGCATCGTCCAACAGGTCGGCTCACCGCAACACCTCTACGACGCACCCGTGAACCTCTTCGTCGCCGGCTTCATCGGCTCCCCCGGCATGAACTTCCTCACCGCCACGCTGGAACAGAACACCGTGCGCACCTCGCTCGGCGACCTCCCCCTCGACGACTGCAAGCGCCGCGCCCTGGAACGGGCCAACGCGCCGCGCGAGGTCATCTTGGGCATCCGCCCCGAGGACTTCGAGGACGCCACCCTCGTCGACGACCACGGCGCGGGCCCCGTCTGCACCGTCACCGTCGACATCCGCGAATCCGTCGGCTCCGACGTGTACGTGCACTTCACCGAGAGCGAGGGGCCCGCCCATTCCGAGGACCTTGCCGAGATCGCCGCCGACTTCGGCCGGGCCGACACCGGTGCCCAGGAGCACCGGGTGGTCGCCCGGCTCAACACCGCCACTCGTGCCACCGAGGGCGCCCACCTGGACCTGTGGATCAACGCACCCCGAATTCACGTCTTCGACCCTCGTAACGGCACCAACCTCATCAGCCCTTGAGCTGACCCACGCAACCCCAGCAGCCCGCGACCGAAGGACGCGACGAGCAGCACCGGGTGCACGGTGAACGGCAGCACCAGGGGTGAGGCGCGTACTGGGGGAGCAGACCCGACAGCCGCCCCGCCCTGCCGTCGCGCCGGCCGGGGGACTGTGGGGGTGTCCTTCGGTACCGTTCCCACGCAGGAGGAGTGTGACGCGGGTCTCGGTCCAGGGAGGTCGCCGGCACCCAGAGCATCGGCGGCAGTTCGGTCAGTAGCCGACAAATCGGACAAACCATGACATAAACCGTGAGCCCGCTCACACGGAAAAAGGTCCACGATGGACGATAGTGGCCGCGCGCCGACGCTGTCCGCGACCCCGATCGCGACATTTGCGCAGCTCAGCAGGGCTGGATGCTGCGCAGTCCGCCTCTGCGGACCGACGCCGTCCGTCCATGAACACGACGGCGGATCGTAGCGAGGGGGTCTTGGCGAGGGTCGATCCGGTCTGGCAACTTGGCATTCGTCGTCAGTCGCACCGGTTCCTGTCCCTGCC